>CAZYOD010000234.1:0-3807 GCA_964648635.1 uncultured Balneolaceae bacterium
ATGCCGCTCCCGACGCATATAAGATGTTTCGCGATAAAAAAGACGATTGTATAAAGGTAGTAATGACGCCTTAAGGGATTACTGTACTTTTTTGGAATAGGTAGAATACCAATTCTCCCCGATGGCAGACAGATATTCCGATTCGTTCCAGGTTTTACTCACCCCGGGATTTTGGGTATCAGGTTCGCACAGAAAAATATCGTCTCCAGGCTGGATACGAATCATAAATCCACAGGTGCGAAGCATCGCCTCAACACCTGTTTTATTTGCAACCCACCAATTAGTGGGATCCCCGTTTAGACTTTTTTCAATAAAAGCCATTTTAGGCCACCCTTTGTCTAGCATCTGCTTTCGGTTATGAATAGAGCAATCACCCGGTGTTTGGTAAGAGGTTTTTTCCGGCAGTGACAGGGTTTGAAATACAAGCATTTCATTTACTTTTCGGCTTACAATATCCAGTGCCAACAGTGGATATCGCAAGTGGTAAAACACACCCATAAACCAAATAATATCATACTGCTTGTTATCCCTGGCCAAATCATATACCTGCTGTTGCTTTAGCGTAATTTTTTCTTCCAGTTTAAACTGATTGCAAATCCATTTTGCCTGTTCCAGATAATGGGGATCCAGATCAATAGCCGTTACCCTTGCTCCGCGCTGAGCAAGTTTTACGGAGTAGAATCCGGCATTACAACCAATGTCGAGTACCGTTTTTCCGGATAAATCGTCGGAAAGGTGAGGAGCTATTTTTTCCCACTTAAAGGCGGGAAAATCTCCCAAAAAATGCTCCGGCGCAGTTTGAGTGCCGTCGGGCAGATGAATATTGTGAAACCAAGGTTCCAGTGACTGAATTTTTTCTTGAAGCTTCTTTTGGTTCATTTATTAATACTGCTTATGCAGTTAACTATTTTGGGGTAATGTGACAGACTTCAGACAGTCACCTCCTGTAGGTCTCGGACATAACGGATCAGCTGGCGGGCTCGTTTTTGGGATGTGTGCTCGTTAAGCACGCGATCCCGTGCCCGACTTCCGATGCGTATTCTCTCTGCTTCGGAAAGATCATTTATAATACGACAGACATCCTCGGTTGATTCGGCAATTAATATTTCTCTGTCCGGTTCAAACAATGTATCCAGTCCCTCCCAGTCGTCGGAAATTATGGGTGTGGCGCAGGCACCCGCTTCGAAAAGTCTAACGCTTGGGCTTAAGCCGGCCGTTACCATTGCGGAACGTGTCAGGTTCAGCGTAAAACGCTGCCGGTTGTAAAATTCCCGGTGCCTATCAGGCGGCAGATGATCAATACGCTCTATATTTTCCTCCCAATAAATTTCTGGGGGATATTTTGGCCCTGCCACTACAAAGGAACTCTCAGGGTTTTGTTTAGCTGTATTGATCAGTAGTTTTTCCAGATCCGACTGCCGATCTTGGCTATAAGTTCCCAAATATCCCAGCTGCCATTCTGTTGGCTGAGGCTCGGGGTAATAATGATCGGGATCTACTGAGCAGAACAAGGGTTTGGCTGAAGGAGCCTTGTATTTTTCTGTCAATTGTATAAGTGCTTTTCCGCCACTGAAAGACAAATATAAATCATAGGCGGGAATCTGTTTCGGAGTTATATATTCGCAATCTCCGTCATCCAATTTAGTCAACGTCACCGGCGTATCGATATCGTAAAAGGCGGTAATTCCCTCGGCCTGATTAAGCACCCATTCTCCCACTTTTATACCACTCTGAACATATGATCCCACAATCACCAGATCGGCATGTTTTATTGTATCTGCATAATCAACCTTTAACTCTGTGGGGTCATTATACAAATGTAGCCGGCAGTAGGATGGCGAAGTTAAATCTCGATAGCCGGCGTACCAGGATACATCCTCTTCCAAAAAAATTACCGTGTGACCCTCCTGATAGAGACCTTTTATCAGACTGCGATAGGTTGTTGCATGTCCGTTACCCCACGAAGAGCTTAACGATAGGCCGATAATTACAATATTCATAGTGTGGAATTAGTGGTTACTGTTTCTGGGGATTCAAATTCCTGATGCAGTGCCTCTGCTAACTTTCGGGCGCGGTGAGCATAAGTGTGTTCAGCAAGTACCCGTTTTCGCGCTGCTTCGCCGATTTTTTTTGCGCGTTTTGGCGTCAACTTGTCCAGTAATCCTGCCACCTCTTGTCCGTCTTTTGCAACCAGAATTTCTTCGCCGGGAGTCAAAAATTCTTCAACGCCTTTCCATGCATCAGTGATAATACAGGCACCGGCTCCGGCGGCCTCAAAAACTCGGGTAGCGGGAGAGTATCCCATCTTTGCCATACTTTCCCTGTTGATGTTAAGCACTGCTTTAGCCGAAGCGTTAAAAGCGTTATGATCTTTGGTATAAACATGCCCCACGTACCGGATATTTTCCGGCAATACCTTATCCTCCCATCCACTGCCGCCCAACAGAAACTGTTGTTCCGGAATAGATTCGGCAACAGAAAAGAAAAATGTATCCATACGTTTTTCTCGATCGGGCAACCGATTCCCCAGAAATGATAAATCGCTTTCGTATTTTTCTTCTTTTGGCACCGGAAAATGTGTGTCGGGGTCCAGTGCATTGTTTATAGGAATGCATTTCGCGGCCCCCAGCTTTTCATAAGCCTCTACAACGGGTGGACCACCACCGTATGTCAGAATCAGATCGTATTCCGGGATCAGTTTTCGCAGCGAATCGTCAGGATTACTGTTCATCCTTGCGAGAGTGGCAGGGGCATCCACATCCCAAAAAATAATGTATTGACCGGATTTGCGGTTGCTCAAAACCTCCTGTTCCAGCAGAGAATCAAAAACTCCAACACCACTGGCTTTGATGATAATGTCATAACTTTTGGCTTTTCCGAGCACCCGTTGCACATCTTCTTTTTTCGGCTGATACACCGTCACTTTTGCCCAGTTGGGCTCAGTGATGTCGCGGTGCTGCTGGCGGTCAAAAGCATTCGGCTCAAAAAAAGTTATCTGATGACCTAATTCGTGCAATTCCTTTATGATACCCCTGTAGTAAGTAGCGGCGCCATTCCAATATGCAGACAACAAGCTGGATCCGTAAAAGGCAATATTAATTTTTTTCGGATTCATTGAAGGGTCTATTTGAAGTTAGCAGTATCGAGTTCTAATGTGAGTTCGTCGCAGATGTTCATCAGTTCATCTACCCGATGAGCACAAGTGTGATGGTTGCGTATGGTTTGCAGTCCGTGATGGCTCAGAGAAGAGGCTTTTTTAGGATTGTGAATAACCTCCCAAATGCATTTAGTCATCTCCGCCCCGTTTTGCGCCATCAAAAAATCGGTACCGACCCGAAACAGATTTTCCGTATCCCGCCACGGGGATGAGACAAGAGGAGTACCGCATGCCAATGCCTCAAAGGGACGAATGGTCGGGATGCCCGGCAGTGCTTTGGCATAGGGTGAGCGGGGAATATGAACGGTGAGTGTATATTTCGAGAACTCTTCGGCTACTTGGTGCGAAGGCAGATACCCGCCGTATTCTATGCCGGCATTGCTTAATAGTTCAAGAGCTGGTTCGGGATAGCGAACCCCGTACATTTTGGCTTTTAATCCCAATTTTTTAACCGGCTCTATTAAAAACTCCTGGAGTTCCTCACTACGTTCATCACCGCCCCAATTGCCGATCCAAACAAGGTCTCCTTCTTTGGAGGCTTCGACCGGTTTGAAGGTGCGCGTATCTGCTGCTTCATGCCACACCCAGGCACGCTCCACCCAGCCATTCTCGAGGTATAATCTTTTTATTTCCGCACCGAAGGCAAGTAC
>CAZYOD010000235.1:0-560 GCA_964648635.1 uncultured Balneolaceae bacterium
AGCGCCCATTAATAAGTTTTCGCCCAACTAAAACCGGATATCGCATTTCCGAGCGGTCAGTGAGCGACAGTTCAGCCGTTAGAATCCTGTCAAACAATTTGACTTTTGTTTTAACTATGATACGTTCTTCACGTAATCCGTTCGAGCTTTTGACAACTTTTTTCCGATGTATAGGTAGCTCAAACAGCTTATCGTTATAAGTTTCGTGAGAAGGATCCAGCAGGTTAAATTTTACAAAATCCCGGCCTTCTTTTTTAAATGATTTAATATGGTGACAGTGCAGGCTTGAGGTGTAAGCACCCGTATCAATTTTAGCATCGATATCGTAGAGATCCCATTCGGGAAAATCAATTGTCTCAAGTCTGCCAATAGTTTTCAAATTACGTTTTCTGGGAGCCATATCTCACATTATTTTTCATGTGAAAAACACTCTAAGTATACAAGTTATTCAGCTTTGTATCATCTGTTAGTAGCATAAATCCTTACTAATTTTTCATTAGCTTTTCATATCTTAAGCTAAATTTAAATTTCATTTTATTCCCTGATGACCGCATCCAATC
>CAZYOD010000235.1:570-3800 GCA_964648635.1 uncultured Balneolaceae bacterium
ACGCTATGGGCGCAGAATGCAGCGGAATATCAAGCTCTTACAATTTCGATTTACCGAACGGCTGCTTCCAATCTCCCACTGGCGATTGAAGATTCGTATTGGACTGCCTATCCGGATCAGGAAGATAAAAAAATTCGAAAACTGCCCCCTGCTATTATTTTAGATGTTGACGAAACCGTTCTGAATAATGCTTCTTTCCAGGCACGAATGATAGAAGAAAACAGCAGCTTTAACCTTGAACAATGGAACAGTTGGGTAATGGAAGCTAGAGCTGACGCCGTTCCGGGTGCTCTGGCCTTCACAAAACGTGCAGATGAAAAAGGAATTGCAATATTTTATTTAACAAATCGAGAGGTCGAAGTTGAAGAAGGTACTCGCAAAAATCTCAAAGCGTTGGGATTCCCGCTCGATGAAGAAGATCGAATTCTCAGTAACCATGAGCGGGAAAACTGGACTTCGGCAAAAACCGAGCGTCGTGCTCATGTTGCCAAAAATTACCGCGTTCTGATGTTGATTGGAGATGATTTGAACGACTTTATCTCGGCTAAAGATATCACGCAAAAAAAACGGAGGGAATTGGTTGAACAGCATAAGAACAAGTGGGGACGCCAGTGGTTCGTACTTCCGAACCCTGTGTACGGATCTTGGGAATCAGCATTATATAATTTTGATAATTCGTTGTCTGACAGTGAGATAGACAGCGTTAAAAAAGTGCGACTGGATCCCAAGAAGAATTGATGTATGAGTTAATAAAAAAAGGCTCACCCTAGTTTAGTGAGCCTTTTAATCATAAATTCCTCTTCACCTACTGCTTATTTTTACGTTCTCGGAATAATAAAAACCCAAGCGCTGCAGCCAAAAGCACGCTGGCTCCCAAGAGATAAACCAAAAGGTTGTTAGATCTGGGTTGAGCAACTTCAGCCCAGGTATCAACTTTGTCGTTCAGCGTAGCCATTTCGTTCCTGTCAATAATTCCGGCATCAGAGAAACTGCTGGACCATCGCAATTCAACTTGGTTCCAAAAATGCTGGAATTGTTTGAACTCTTTGTATCCCTCTTCAGTAGACCGATCTCTGCTTTCCTCTATCTTGCCTTCCAGATATGAGTTAAGAGAGCTATACAGCTCGTCAGAGGTTTCAAAACCGCTGACTTCAATTCCATTTCTGGCTAAAGAATCCTTTAAAGAGGCAAAGGTCTGAGTTTTCAATAAGTTATTCCACTCATTGATATTTTGCTCGACTTCGCCGGCCATTGATTCTGCATTTTCACCGTCATAAACTTCACGGATTTTGTCACCCAGACGTACCCACATCTGCTCAAATTGATGTTGAACCTCGGCCATCCGCATATAATCTTCCAGGTTCAGCTTATCTGAATTTTGACGCAGTATTTCCAGATTTTCAGCTGATATGCTGCGGATCATCTCCAAGGCATCTGTTGACTGTATGCGGGATTGTTGATCCATATTTTCCAAATCTTCAAGATCTTGTAAATCCATCTGTTGATATGCTACCACCATAGAATCGATGAAAGCCAAAATCAGATCATCCCTCTTTTCAAGGCTCTGCCGATATTGGCGCACCATACCTGAAAGTTCTTTTTCACTCTGTATAGACTTCTGCATAGCCTGTCTTAGCGAATCAGACTCGCGATTAAGCTGATTCAAATCTTGCTCATAACTGGAAACCTGTGTCTCGAGCTTTTCCAGGCGTTCGGTCCGCTCTTTCATTGTTTCCACGCGATTCTTTGCCATTACAGACATTTGTTTCAGCTTTTCAATACTCTCGTTGTAACTTTCAGGATATAAAACCCTATCCAATAGTTCCGAGTGGTCACTGTATTTCTGATCAAATTCTTTGATGGATTCGATCATCTTCTGCACACTATCAGCTGAAGATACCGTATCTAAGCGCTGTTGAAAATCGGCGTATTTAGCTTTAAATGATTTCTGAATTTCATAATCCGATTGCGCGGATTGTTCCGACTGTGCCAGTACTTCCGCCGAGAAAAATGCCAATAAAAGTATAAATAATGCTGTTGTCTTAGGTATTCTCATAACTAGTCCTCATCCCTATTTACCATTTGAGATTTTCCGCTTTCAAATCCGTCGGGATTCAATCGCCAGCTGTCTCCTGTTGATCGATTCAATAGTTGTATATAAGAGCCGCGTTGATTAAAAGCCGGTTGTTCTAAGCCACTTTCTGAAACCTCAAGCGTCTCTTCAAGTCTTAGCTCTCCTTTTTCGGGTGCCAATACATACACGTTTTTATAATTCGGAGCTGTAATATAATAGTATCCTTCCTGTCCCCTGATGTAACGCACCTCTTCTGTGGTAACCGAAGACGTATCCTGTGTTTCGATGTACTGCAACGGTTTGATGTTAAATTTTAGCCCATGCTGCACATCTTCCACCATTCCGTCTTCGTCAGGTGTTAACACCGATTCTATTGATTGAGAATAGTCAACTTTGCTGATAACCATCGATTGCTTGCAACCCGTCAATACTACAACCCCTAATAGTAAAATTGCGGCAACCGTTTGTAATAAATATTTCATGATACCGTAATTTAAATTGTTATTAATTGTACCAAGTTGCTGTACAATTATTTATAGACGGTATCACAAAAAATTGTTCCTTATATTTTTTGAGATGTTTTACACAGCTTTTTGAGGGGCAATATGTAGCTAATCTAAGGAGATGAGAACCTCTTTTTGGACTTCTTGCGGAAGCCGGTCACAACCTTTCAAAGAGGCCAATTCTACAATAAAGGAATAGCCCACCACTTGTCCTCCGAGTTCCGCAACCAACTCTGTTGCTGCTTTGGCAGATCCACCAGTGGCAATCAAATCATCATGGATGAGGATTCGAGCACCTTTCGAAAAGGCATCTTTGTGCATCTCAATGGTATCCTCTCCATACTCAAGTGCATAAGTGGCGGAAATGGTATCAGCCGGAAGTTTACCGGGTTTGCGGATGGGAACGAAGCCGGCATGTAAATCCTGAGCCAGGTTAGTACCGAATAAAAAACCGCGCGATTCTAATCCCACGACGTAATCAATGTTCATATGGCGAAACGGACGCGCCAATATTTGCGAGGTAAGCTCCAGCGTATCCGGATTGCGCAACAGCGGTGTGATATCTTTAAATTGAATCCCTTTTTGAGGAAAGTCGGGAATATTGCGAATATTGTCTTTAAGTAACGCAATTATTTGTTGTGTTACCTCGTCCA
>CAZYOD010000236.1:0-3796 GCA_964648635.1 uncultured Balneolaceae bacterium
CGGCTCGTACGGACTTTTTATGGCAGAGTCTCTTCTTTTCATTTTTACCGCGTTAGCACTTGGCGTATTTATCTCAACCAAAACCAACGACCAGCAGACGGCCATGATGGTAGCCCTGGCCGGTTTACTACTGCCAACAATACTTTTATCAGGATTTATCTTTCCCATCTCGAGCATGCCACAGGTATTGCAGTGGATCAGTAGTTTGATTCCCGCACGCTGGTTTCTCGTGATCGTGCGAAGCATCATGCTCAAAGATTCGAGTCTGCTCTTTCTGTGGAAAGAAACATTAATTCTGGTGGTAATGACGCTCGGTTTTATCGCTCTCAGCATCAAGAATTTTAAAGTGAGATTAGAATGAATGGCAAGTTATCAGCAGGGTGTCGATAAGACCTCTAAAGACTGAGAGCTGACAGCTGAAAATGTCAAGGTTATGTTAAAGTTATTTGATCAATTGATTAAGGGTTAACAGGTAATTAATGAGAACTATAAAATTCCTCTTACAAAAAGAATTTCTGCAAATTTTCCGTAACAAGGGAATGCTGCCGATTATTTTCCTGATGCCGGTAGTGCAGCTTGTTGTTCTCTCCTTTGCTGCCACCTATGAGCTTCGCGAAGTTAATTTTCACCTGGTGGATTTCGATCAGTCGGAAGCTTCTCGTCAGCTGATTCAAAAATTTCAAGCCTCCGGATACTTTACTCTGCAAAGTCGCTCTTTTGATGCCGATGACGGAATCGAAAAAATGCGCAGTAATGATGTGCGATTAAGTTTGGTCATCCCTAAAAATTTCCAGCGTGATCTCTATTCCGGTCGGTTACCCTCCGTGCAGATGAATATTGATGCTGTGGACGGTGCCACAGCAGGACTTATTCAAGGTTACGGGCGATCGATCATTCAGGACTTCAGTGCTGAAGTGCAGCCCGAAGTCACAACTGTGGAGCTTGCTAATCAGCGGGGAGTTGAAATTATTCCCGCCAGCTGGTACAATCCTAATCTGGATTACATCAACTACATGGTACCGGGCATTCTGGTGATACTGGTGTCAATGATCGGGATGTTTTTGTCAGGAATGAATATTGTTCGCGAACGCGAAATTGGCACTATCGAACAACTTAACGTCACACCGATCAAGCGGTATCAATTTATTACCGGCAAGCTGCTCCCATTTTGGATTATCGCACTGTTTGAGCTGATTATCGGATTGGCCATTGCCCGATATGGGTTTGGGATTCCTTTCGTCGGCAGCGTGTGGCTGCTTCTGGGGATTGCCGGCATTTATCTGCTAGTGGTGCAGGCCATCGGCCTGTTTATCTCTACCGTAACCAATACCCAGCAGCAGGCGATGTTTATTGCCTGGTTTTTGATGGTGGTTTTTATCCTGATGGGCGGATTATTCACGCCCATCGAAAGTATGCCGGTGTGGGCGCAGGAATTGACGCTGATAAATCCCATTGCTCACTTTATCGAAATTATGCGGATGGTATTGCTTAAAGGCGCTGGGTGGGTCGAGGTCCAGCATCTGGTAGGAATACTTACGGTGATGGCCGTTTTAATCTTGCCCGCCGCTATCTTTCGATATCGAAAATCAACCGTATAGAACCGAAGAACAAGGAATTAAGAGCCGCAGAATATCGAACTGAAATTTCGTTATTAATCATTCCTTGTTCGAAATTATTCGGTTACCAAGTTTCTGCTTTCATAAAAGATTATATTCTGATATCCTATTCGCTTTATTTAGCAGACAGCAGGAAAAATGGCAGATAAATTAGAAGAGATAAGAAAGTTACTCGACCGGACGGACAAGAAGATCATTGATGCGCTGGCAAAACGTCAGGATTTGGTGCGCGAGATTTCCGAGTTCAAGATTAATGATCAAAAGCACATCCGCGATACAGATCGTGAAGAAGAGCTTTTGGATAAAATTGTGCAGCTGGCGCGTGAAGCGGGTCTCGACCGCTATTTTGCCGAGCAATTGTTTAAAGATATCATAGATCACTCGGTTCGTTTTCAAACGCACTCGCTGGTGGATCATCAGAATAAACAGAAAGATAATGATACCGTTCGGGTGGCTTACCAAGGAACCGACGGGGCGTTCAGTCACCAGGCGGCTTACCGCCATTTTGAAGAACGCTACTCCAAGGTGGATTGTCTGGGGTATGACACCTTTCGCCAGGCCGCTGATGCAGTTAAAAAAGAACAAGCTGATTACGCTATTCTTCCCATCGAAAACACGACAGCCGGCTCCATCAACGAGACCTATGACATTCTAGCTGATGATGATTTGCACATCGTAGGTGAAGAGGCGATACGCATTATCCACTGCCTGTTAGCCTTAGAGCAGGTGCCGGTTGATCGAATCCGTCGTATTTTGTCGCACCCGCAGGCTATAGCACAGTGCAGTAATTTTTTGGCCAGACTTCATGATTGCAGAGTGGAATCCTACATTGATACGGCAATGTCGGCCAAGAAAGTGCTCGAAGACGGAGACCTGTCTCAGGCAGCCATCGCCGGAAGTTATGCCGCTGATATATACGGACTCGAAATCCTGGAGCGTGATTTGGCCAATCAGCCGGAAAACTTTACGCGATTTGTAGTCGTAGGTCGGCAGCCGGTTGAGGTGGATCCTCAGATTCCGTGCAAAACATCGCTGTTAATGGTCACGAGTCACGAACAGGGCGCGCTGGTAGGATGCCTGAAAATTATTGCTGATCATGGGCTTGATATGACCAAGCTCGAATCGCGTCCCAAGCCCAATGAGCCTTGGAAATACCAGTTTTATTTGGATATCGAAGGCAATATAGCCAATCCCGATACGCGTGTAGCATTGGAAGAATTGGAGCGGAAATCAAGTTCGTTAAAGGTTCTCGGTTGTTATCCCGCCCAGGTGGGAAATGGAAATGAAAGCGGGAATTCCTGACCTTCTATTATTTGTTGAAGCTAAGTGATTGCTTAGCAATTAATGAAGGCTGACCGATGGAAGATCTACTCGCAGCGCGCCTGCAAATGGCCATATCATTGGGATTTCATATCATCTTTGCGTGCATAGGAATGGCTATGCCTTTTTTGATGGCAATATCGGAATACAAGTGGTTGAAAACGGGTCAGCAGGTATACTTGGATTTGGCCAAAGCCTGGTCAAAAGGTGTTGCCATTTTCTTTGCGACCGGGGCAGTTTCGGGGACGGTGCTTTCGTTCGAGCTTGGATTGTTATGGCCGACCTTCATGGAGCACGCGGGACCGATTTTTGGAATGCCGTTTTCCTGGGAAGGGACGGCTTTTTTTGTGGAAGCGATAGCGCTGGGATTATTTCTTTACGGATGGGATAAACTGCGTCCCTGGGTGCACTGGGCTACGGGATTAGTCGTGGGAATTTCCGGGGTAGCATCGGGAATTTTTGTGGTGGCAGCGAACGGCTGGATGAACAGCCCGGCCGGTTTCGACTGGGTGAACGGGCAAGCGATCAATATTGATCCAGTGGCGGCGATGTTCAACGAGGCCTGGCTGTCGCAAGCTATCCACATGACCATTGCCGCTTTTGTCGCTACCGGTTTTGCCGTAGCGGGGTTACATGCCTTGCTGTTGCTGAAAAACCGCAATCACATTTTCCACAAAAAGGCTTTCAAAATTGCACTGGCTGTGGGAGCGATCGCCGCTATTTTACAGCCCATCAGTGGAGATTACTCTGCCAAAGATGTTGCCGAACGTCAGCCCGCTAAACTGGCCGCACTCGAAAGTCATTTCGAAACAGAAAGCTCTGCAGATTTGATCATCGGCGGTATCCCGGACGTGAAAAAC
>CAZYOD010000237.1:0-3783 GCA_964648635.1 uncultured Balneolaceae bacterium
CATTCCATCTCATTTCCCTTAAAAGGTATTTACAAATTCCCTGCTTTCATTTGTGTATGTTAATGTTCCATTTTTGTAAAAACTTACATTTCAATTAAATCAGCATGCCATGAAACGGACGTTTTTAACCACGCTATCGGTCCTTTGCATTTTTATGGGATTCACTTTTCAATCATCAGCCCAGCAAAAAGCAGGCGAACCGAGCCATGAAGATCTCCCTTTGGAAGCTGAGCGATCGGTATCCCTTGATACCGATGAGGGAACCTGGTTGTCGTTGGATGTTCATCCTGACGGCGAAAAAATCATTTTTGATTACATGGGTAATCTCTACGAGCTGCCAATGGACGGCGGAGAGGCGACCCAGCTTACCGAGGGCATGGGGTTCGATTCGCAGCCGCAATACAGTCCCGATGGAAATAAAATAGTATTTATTTCTGACCGTAGCGGCGGTGAAAACGTCTGGATTCTTGACCTCGAAAGCATGGAGGTCGAGCAGCGGACTACCGGTAATAATTATCGCATGCAAGATCCCGCCTGGACGCCCGACGGTGAATATATTGTTGCATCTCGAGCCGATCTCAGAGGCGGCGTTCACAAAATGTGGCTCTATCACGTGGATGGCGGCAGCGGCACAGAACTGATGGACACCCCTGAAGATCTAAAAACAATTGAAGCAGCATTCAGCGACGACAGCCGATACCTATGGTTTTCGCAGCGCGAGGGTGACTGGGATTACAATGCAACTTTTCCACAGTATCAGATAGCGAAATACGACCGGGAAACAGGTCAACGCCACCAACAAACCGCTCGAATTGGATCGGCATTTCGTCCGACAATATCCAACGACGGCAAGTGGATGGTCTATGGCACGCGCTATGAAACAGAAACCGGCCTTCGGCTCAGAAACCTGGAAAATGGCGACGAACGCTGGTTGGCCTATCCCATTCAACGCGACGATATGGAATCCCGGGCTACCCGCGGAGTACTGCCGCGCATAGATTTTACGCCCGATGATAAAGCCGTTGTCGCTTCGTATGATGGCAAAATCTGGCGCATCCCCATTACCGAGAACAGTGAAGCTACGGCCATTAACTTCTCTATTGATACGGATCTCGACCTTGGTCCCCGACTCGACTTCGACTATCCGATCAGCGACAGCAAAGAGTTTATGGCCCGACAGATTAGAGATGCCGTTCCGTCGCCGGACGGCAGCAGGCTCGCATTTACCGTTCTCCATGATCTGTATGTAATGGATCTTCCTGACGGCACGCCCGAGCGGGTCACCAATTTAGATTTTACCGAAGCTTTCCCTACTTGGTCACCCGACGGTGAATGGCTTGCTTTTGCAACCTGGAATCCCAAAGAAGGCGGACACATTTACCGCGTGGAATCCGACGGAGGATCGCCCGAAAAGCTGACCAAAAAGCCGGCTATCTATCAACGATTGGCGTGGTCAAAAACACAGAATCGCATAGTGGCTGTCCGCGGTGAAGATCGCAGCTATTATCAATCGCCGGGACCCTACGTACCTTTTTCGGCTGATGAATTTATATGGATTCCTTCCGATGGAGGTTCTGCCAACTTTATTGCCAGCACCGAAGGGCGCGACCACCCCCATTTTATTAACGAAAATGACCGCATTTATCTGACGAACAATGACGGTGAGCTTGTTTCCATCCGCTATGATGGAACCGACGAACAAAAGCACGTTAAAATTTTAGGCTCCACCGTTCCTGGATCCGACAGTCCGCAGGAGGCCTCTCTTATTCTCATGGCCCCCGACGGAGATCAGGTGTTGGCTCAAGTTAATAATGACCTATACATGGCAACGGTACCGGTAACGGGTGAAACTCCGTCTATCAACGTGGGTAACCCCGACAAAGCATCTTTCCCGGCTTCAAAACTGACCGACATCGGTGGACAATTTCCCGCCTGGGGATGGGAAAGCAACACCGCTCACTGGTCGATCGGTAATGGTCATTTTATGTATGATCTGCAAGCCGCGGCCGAACAGGAGCGCAAGCAGGAGAAATATGATCGCCAGAAAGAAGAAGAGAATGAAGGTGAAGATGAAGAAAACGGAAACGGTGATGAAGACGACCCCGATCGTCCCGAAGATTATGAACCTGAAGAACTGAATATACAACTCCAGGCTCCGCGGGATATCCCGGAAGGCACGCTGGTGCTGAAAGGAGCTCGCATAATCACAATGAACGGCGTGGAAGTCATAGAAAATGCCACCATGGTTATTGCCGACAACCGTATTGAGGCGGTAGGTAAAAGCGGCGAGGTGAATATTCCATCCGGTGCAGAAGTTCGGGATGTAAGCGGCAAGACCATCATCCCCGGTTTTGTTGACACCCATGCACACGTACGTCCGTTCCGCAATCTCCATCAGCCGCAAATATGGTCATTCATGGCCAACATGGCTTACGGCGTCACCACGCTGCGCGACCCGCAAACCAGTACCACCGATCTGCTCACTTATGCTGACAAGGTTAAAACGGGCGACATTCTGGGCCCGCGTATTTATCAAACGGGACCGGGCGTTTTCTGGTCGGAACAGATTGAGGATCTCGATCACGCGCGGGACGTGCTTAAGCGGTACAGCAAATATTACGATACCAAGACCATCAAGATGTACGTAGCCGGTAATCGCGAGCAGCGCCAGTGGATTCTACAGGCGGCCAAGGAGCAGGAACTGATGCCCACCACCGAAGGATCGCTGGACATGAAGCTCAACATGAATATGCTTATCGACGGCTATCCCGGACAGGAACACAACTATCCTATTTCACCCGTTTATGAGGATGTCATCAAAACGACTGCGGAATCACAGATGGCCTATACGCCTACACTACTGGTTACCTACGGCGGTCCCTGGGCAGAAAATTATTTTTACGAGCAAGAAGATCCGTCCAATAACCAAAAGCTGCGCTATTTTACCCCGCGCCGTGATATCGTAAGTAAAACACGTCGCCGGGGCGCCGGATGGTTCCATGAAGAGGAATACGTAATGGATCGACAGTCGAAAATTGTAAAGGATATTTACGATGCGGGCGGCATTGTCGGCGTTGGCAGCCACGGCCAGCTACAGGGACTTGGTTACCACTGGGAGCTGTGGGCCATGGCTTGGGATGATTTAGATCCCCATAAAGCGCTGCGTATTGCCACTATTCACGGGGCAAAGGCGCTGGGACTTGATCAAGATGTTGGAAGCATTGAAGAAGGCAAATTGGCCGACTTAGTCATATTGAATGAAAACCCCTTGGATAATCTTCGCAATACCACCGAAATAGAGTCTGTCATGAAAAACGGGCGATTGTATGATGATGAAACGCTTGACGAAATATGGCCGCGCGAGCGAGATACCGGACCTCTTTGGTTCCACCATGACCAACCCGCCGATCTTCCGGGATTAGAGCGTTAAGAGGAAATACTCCTTAAGCACTTTTAGGACGGGATAATCTCCCGTCCTTTTTTTATCGCGTATCATACCATAAAAACATAACTCCCCTTATTTTTGCTGCTGCATACATTCAATAATTATATTGAATGTAATATTATTTTACCGTATAATTCATTCAACGAAATAATTGAATGATACAAAATTAAAATCAGAACATGGATATACGTACATTCAAAACATCCTTGTACCAAGAACTTTCCCAGGTTACAAAAGCACTAAGCAATGCACACAGGCTTGAAATTCTGGATTTGTTAGCCCAAGGCTCGTTTCCGGTGGCCTATATAGCAGAACATATAAACTTGCCTGTAGCAAAT
>CAZYOD010000238.1:0-3772 GCA_964648635.1 uncultured Balneolaceae bacterium
TTTTAGAAATGTCATCCTGATTTTTTCAGGGACATATAAATGAGAAGTTTTAGATGCTGATTATATTTCCAGTTCCTGCTGACCTTCATTTAAATTCATCAGCTTGTTTGTCAACTTTCGATTGGCTTTTGGAAAGGGATAATCCTCGAGTTCATCAATCGAAATCCACCGTACTTCTTGACTGCTTTGCGGTTCCGGAGTACCATCCTCTAATTCACACAAATAGGCGTGCATTGTAATTTTAAAATGCGAATAAGCGTGATCTAATTTCATAAATGGCTTATTGATCGATACGTCCACGCCAAGTTCCTCGTTAAGTTCCCGAATGACAGTATCCTCCATCTCTTCATCCTCTTTTCGTTTACCGCCGGGGAACTCCCAGAGACCGCCAAGCATGGCATCTTCGGGGCGAAGCGCAATCAGCACTTCATCATTCTCATTTAATATAATTCCGACGCCAATCTGATGATGCGGACGTTTTTTTGTAGGGGATTTATACGGGATTTTTTCCGTTTTGACCGTTTTGTGGGCCACACAATCAACTTGTAAGGGACATTCTTCGCAATTGGGATTAGAAGGGGTGCAAACTGTGGCACCCAATTCCATAACGGCCTGATTGAAATCCCCCGGACGATCCTCAGGAATAAATTTATCTGCGATTTCTTGAATTTTATTCTTCGTTTTAGTGCTACGCACGTCATCTTCAATCCCATGATAGCGACTCAAAACCCGAATCACATTCCCATCCACAACTGCAAATTGTTTTTGGAATGCGATACTTAAAATTGCCGATGCGGTATAAGGTCCTACTCCTTTTAGTTTGGTGATTTGATCCCAAGTGTCGGGTACTTTTCCATCAAATTTCTCCACAACCTTTTGAGCGGCGGAATGCAGGTGTCGAGCTCGGCTGTAATATCCCAGCCCTTCCCACACTTTTAGCACATCCTGCTGGTCGGCATCAGCCAAATCCTGAACCGCGGGAAAATGTTCGATGAAACGTTCAAAGTAGGGCGTTGCCTGATCGACACGCGTTTGCTGAAGCATTATTTCGGAGAGCCATATCTTATAGGGATCTCCGCAGTCGCGCCATGGCATCTCACGCTTATGTTCATCGTACCAGTTTAATAAACGAGATTGTACTTCCGTGCTGTTCAATGATTTGAAGTATATTCAAAAATGAATGGTAGTTTTATCGTGCCAGACCCGTGTTTTACAACAAGTTAATCATTGGAATACTGTCTCTTATTTTCAACTACAGTAATAGTGACATCGGCAGATTTAGCAGCTCCATATTGATCAGTGGCGATAATCCGGAACTGATTTTTCCCAACCTGTCGGGCAGACGGCGTCCAGCGAAAGGTGCCTGTTTTTTCGTCAATGGATGCTCCTTCCGGAAGATCTACGCCCAAAAAACGTATTAAATCACTGTTGGTACCGTCGGGATCTGTGGCCTTGAAAGGAAGTGAAAATTCTTCACCCATGGGAATACTGATCGGGCGGATGGGAGCAAACCGCGGTGGAGAGTTAAACGAGTTAACATCAATAGAAAAGGAGACACTATCGGTTTGTCCACCGCTTGCTGATGCAATTATTTTTACGCGATGATTGCCCGTGTCGTCGGATGAAGGCTGCCAGTAGAAACTTTGTCCCCGAATTTCGGCATTTTCAATATCCGACGATTGATAAGAAAACTGTACGCTGCTAGCAGGTACATCGCCGTCAAACCGGATCGGTAAAAGCAGGGGCTTAGTATGGGGGATTGCCTGATTGGGAATTTCATTCAAAGATAAAGTACCCGATGTTTCGGTTTGGGGTTGGGTATTATTGCTTGCTTGCGATTCATTTTTTTCGGAGGTAACGATTCGGCTAATTTTATTGTATTCGCAAAGCCAGAGATTATCATTGGGGACAGTAACATAATTTCCTGCCTCTCTATCTTCTTTCCAGAGTTCGGGACTGCGATTTTTATAGGAAGTCCAAAGCCGGTTGGAGCTGCCACGTATAATCAGCCAGTCTTTCCAGGATTCAATTTTGGTGACAGCTTCGCCAATAGTGCCCAGTCTTACCAAGTGGCCAATACGGTTAATCTCGTAAATGTTACCGCTTTCATCCGATCCCA
Source organism: uncultured Balneolaceae bacterium (assembly GCA_964648635.1). GTDB lineage: Bacteria > Bacteroidota > Rhodothermia > Balneolales > Balneolaceae > Fodinibius. The sequence continues at coordinate 2,120 of CAZYOD010000238.1, forward strand.
AAAGGGTATCATCAACAAGAAAAATTTTGTTGACTGCTCCCTCTCCGCCGGAAATTTCAAGCTCTTTTGAAAATGAAAGCTGTCCATCTTCATATTTAAAGCGAAAAAGTTTTTGATTTTGTGATAAGGCAAAAAGCTGATTTTTTGAAACTTCCAGGTCAATAATATTTGCTCGGCTCAGCCGTGATCGTTCTACAAACTCCATGGTGGAATCAACCGAAGCGGGAGTGCGCAGTGAAACTTTTCCAAGTCCCTTGTCACCCATTGCTACATAAAGGTTTTGATCAATTCGTCTGGCATCTCTCGGATTTGAGGGCAAGATAGTAGAAGAGTAAACCCCCAGCACAGACGTTGGTTCAAGTACAGTCAATCGTCGGCTGTTGCCAAAAAGGTATGCAAAACGAATGTCAGCAGTTACAGTATTACCGCGCTGTTCCATCCCGGTAGAAGAATACAGCCATTGTAGTGTATCTTGTCGGGTGCGGAAAACAGCCATACCCTCGGTATCAGAAAGTGCATATAAATGGGCGGGAGAACTCTCCATCGATATCATAGATGGAATTTCCATCACGTAGGAATAATCCTTTTCAAGTGTAGGTTGGGCGTGTGTATTTATTGCGATCCCGAAAAGGATAGCTGCGAGAAAAATGAACAAGGTATTCTTCATAAGAGTTATAGCCAATGATGTATTTGATACCAGTGAATGGTTCGCGAAATTCCTTCGGCCAACGAAAATTGCGGGGAATAGCCAAGTTCGCGTTCTGCTTTTTTACCTGAGCAGGTCCATTCTAAAATTAATTCTTTTGCTTTTTCTTTGTTAAGAACGGGATAAACCCCGAAAAATGATGCAGTCTTTTCAACGCCGCCTGCAATTTTTTCTACCCAATGTGGTTTTACATAAATAGGTACAGTTTTCTTACCCAAAACTTTGGTCGTGGTTCCACGGATTTCATTCCAGGAGTATACTTTAGGTCCGGTGATAAAATACGTATGTACGCCCGTCTTACTTTGATTGGCCGCGTTAAGGATGCCGCTTACAACATCCCCGACATATACCATCGAAACTTTAGGATGCTCTCCGTCGCCGATGATGGGGCAAATTCGTTTATCCATCATTTTGAAAAAACTGTAGATCTGGTCTTCGCGGGGGCCGTACACAGCAGGGGGGCGCAACACTGTAATGGATGTTTCTTCATTCGCCAAATTCTGAATTACGGCCTCCATCTGTTTTTTTGATTTGCCATACATACTAACCGGGTTCATTGGTTCCTCTTCAGTTACCGGCCCATTTTTACTGGGGCCAACAGCTGCCAGGGAGGAAAGCACAACAATTTTTGGCACACCCTGTTTTTGAGCAATGCGCAGTAAATTTTCGGTTGCATCTACATTGGCATGTTCCAGCTCTTGATAGGTCGGGGCTTTTACGCGTCCCGCGATATGGAAAATGACATCCACATCTTTGACCACTTTCTTAAGCACAGAAAGATCACTCAAATCTCCTTTTACTCTGGTAAAATTTTTACCCTTTAGCCACTTTTCATTGTTGCGAATGAGGCATCTGATCTCTGCATAATCCTTGGAATCCAATAATTGATCAACCAGATGACTTCCAATAAAACCTGTGCCGCCGGTTACGAAGGCTTTCATCAAATT
>CAZYOD010000239.1:0-3768 GCA_964648635.1 uncultured Balneolaceae bacterium
GTCGTCCGTAATGTTACCCTTCACAAGCTCAATATTACTATTCCGGGGCTCGGCCTCGTTGTAGAGAATTTTGCTTATTGTCATCACGCCCACACCAAGTCCGTCGCCAAGATGAACGTCGGATTTACCGTAATCCAATTCTACGTGTGGGTTTTGTACATAACCTCTAATTTCACCCACCCGATTTGCTTCGGCCGCTAACAGCCCTACCGGACCTTTGCCCTCGATACGCATCTTGATGCGCTCTTCGCCTTTCAGCTCAGAAGCCATCAGCATGGTAGCGGTAAGCGCTCGGCCGAGAAGTACAGTGTTGAGCAACGATAGGTTGTGCTTTTTGCGGGCGGTTTTTACAACGTCTGTTGTTTTAACCACCGAAATTTTAAGATGTCCGTCTGCACTTATGCCTTTTATCAGCCTGTCTTTTTGGAAAAAATCTTCTTTAGAAATCATATAAAAAACCGGTTGTTCTCCAATTAGTACGATTCAACAAAAAAGGCGGCCCAAACATTTGAGCCGCCGCAATGTTAACTGAGAAAACCTCTAAACATTGTTGTTTTTATAGAGTTCTCCGATATGACCCGAAAATTTACTGTCGGAAGTATAAATTTGATGGATTTGCCCCACTTCGCTCATACGCTGTTCCGCTAAGATATTGGAAGCAACAAAAGTAGGCGTGTCATTGTCTTCGGAGTAATCCAGGATATCTGAGATAGTATGGTAGATTTTGGAAGCCTGGTCTCGAGCACGTTCTTCGTTGTACCCTTCCAGCTCGCTGGCCACATTAATCAGTCCGCCGGCATTAATCACATAGTCGGGCGCATAGAGAATACCATGATCCAACAGCATCTGACCGTGCTTTTCCTCTTCGTCCAGAACGTTGTTGGCAGCGCCGGCAATAATATCACACTTTAAGTGACTGATCGTATCATCATTGACAATGCCGCCCAGTGCACAGGGACTAAAAATATCGACATCCAGGCCGTAAATTTCATCGGGATCTACAACCGTAGCGCCAACCTCTTCGGCCAGGGCATTTACTTTATCTTCGTAAATATCGCAGATAAACAGCTCGGCATTTTCTTTGCTTAAGAAGCGCGCCAGGTGAGAACTAACATGTCCTGCACCCTGGATGGAGATGCGCTTTCCTTCCAGCGAGTCGGATCCGTACGCCTTATTCGCGCAGGCTTTCATTCCTTGATAAACGCCGTAGGCCGTAACGGGTGACGGATCACCGCTGCCGCCGATCGCTTTTGGCAGACCGGTTACATATTTGGTTTCCATACGTACCCACTCCATATTCTGCACATTGATGCCTACATCTTCGGCCGTGATATATCGTCCTCCCAGCCCGTCAACAAAGCGACCGAAGGCACGGAAAAGCGCTTCAGTTTTTTCTTTCCGGGGATCGCCGATGATGACAGCCTTACCGCCGCCGAGGTTTAGTCCCGAAATAGCAGCTTTGTAAGTCATCCCGCGAGAAAGACGAAGTACATCTCGAATAGCTTCTTCTTCATTATTATAAGGCCACATACGAACGCCTCCCAGCGCCGGACCCAAGGTAGTGTCATGAACTGCGATAATAGCTTTCAGGCCAATACTTGGCTCCGAGCAAATCACAATTTGTTCATGCTCATAACTTTGCAACTTACCGAAAAGGGGAAAGTCATCACTAATATCGGCAGCTGTATTCTTTTCTATGGTAGTAGATTGCATGGTTATTTTATTTAATTCATTAAAACTATCGTTCAAAAAAATTTTTAATCTTTGATCCCACCATTGATTAGCCCAGTTCAAAGACTTTACAGTTCGAACTGTATGTCACTCTTGTTGATACCCTGTCAAAAGCAAAGTATAGGAAGGTACAAAAAATCGTACAATTTTAGTAGACCTTTAGAAGCTTTAAAAGACATTGGATATAAAATGTGATCCGAGAAATAAGAAGTCTCAAATGATGAATTTTGTTTCTGAAATTGTATTTTAATAAAAGTTAAAATTGATCAGGGGCTGAAATGCATTGTGTTCCACTGCCTTATAGCTATGCGGTTTGATCGCCGATAGTCTATTTATGACAAAAAAGAAAAAAACAAATAAATATGTCTTTTCGCTGGGTATATGCTACAGGAAACAAGAAAACTGCGTCCGCACTTCAGCAGGAATTGGGGATCCCCCAAAAAATAGCCCGCCTTCTTTCGCTGCGAGGCATAGATACGTATGATAAAGCCAGAAAGTTTTTCCGTCCCGACCTGAGCCGTATTCATGATCCTTTTTTAATGAAGGATATGGACAAGGCAACCGATCGGCTGGCCGAGGCGGTACGGTCGGGGCAGAAAATCCTTATTTACGGGGATTACGATGTGGATGGCACTACCTCAACCGCGATCCTCTATACTTTTCTGGATGAGTTTGGCGTAGATGTGGATTTCTATATCCCGCATCGATTTAAAGAGGGTTACGGCATCAATCAGGAAGGCATACAGTATGCTATCGATATTAATGCCGATTTGATTGTCTCGGTGGACTGCGGGATAACCGCCGTGGAAGAAACCGAGCAGGCTAAAGAGTACGGCATCGACCTGATCATTTGCGACCATCATAATGTGGGTGACGAGATACCGGATGCGGTGGCGGTGCTGGATCCCAAGCGCAAAGATTGTGATTACCCTTTTGACGGATTGTCGGGGGCGGGAGTAGGGTTTAAGCTGCTGCAGGGCACGGTAAAAAAGCTGGGACTGAGTGACCAGCTGGCGTTTAAGAGGCTCGACCTTGTGGCAATTTCTATTGCATCCGATATCGTACCTATTGAAGATGAGAACCGTATTTTGATGTGCGAAGGGCTCAAGCAGATCAACAGTGAGCCGCGGGTGGGGATTAAGGCGCTGCTCGAACTTATAAACCTGAAACCCGGAACCATCACCACATCGAATATTGTGTTTTCCATCGGCCCGCGCATTAACGCCGCCGGACGCATGGGCGATGCTAGCAAAGCAGTTCAGCTGTTGATTGCGGATACCCCCGCCGAGGCAAAATCCCGGGCGCACGAGCTGGAAAGTATTAACGTGGCGCGGCGCAACAAAGATTCCGAGACCATGGAAGAAGCCAAGGCGATGGTGGATGAAGAGTATAACCTGGATAAAATTTCTTCGATGGTGCTGCACCATCCCGAATGGCACCTCGGGGTGATAGGAATTGTGGCCTCCCGGCTGGTGGATACCTACGGACGTCCCGCCGTTATGCTGAGCACAGTTGACGGCAAGATCAAAGGATCGGCGCGCAGCATTGATGGCTTTAATATTTACGAAGCTTTTAAAGAATGTGAGGATCTGCTCGAACAGTTTGGCGGACACGAGTACGCTGCGGGACTCACCATCGCTAAAGAAAACCTCGACGAGTTTCGCCGCCGCATCGATAAAATTGCGGCCGAAAGCCTAACGGAAGAGGACTTTAAACCTGAGCTCAATATCGATTGCAGTCTGGATCTCAGCGACCTGGATATGCGTTTTTGGAAGCTTTTGCGCCAGTTTGAGCCGTTTGGTCCCGGGAATTTACGTCCCACCTTTGTGAGCGAAGACGTGCGCGTGGTGGGCGTACCCACGATAGTGGGCAAAGGTCATCTTAAAATGAAGGTAGCGCAGAACGGCTCCGGTGTTTTTGATGTGATCGGCTTTAACATGCACGAATACCTGCCGGTAATTCGCAATTCCGAGGATCAGAAAATGGACATCGCCTACTCGCTGGAAGAGAATAGCTGGAACGGCCGGCGTACCCTGC
>CAZYOD010000240.1:0-3768 GCA_964648635.1 uncultured Balneolaceae bacterium
CACACTCATAGTCCCCATACTGCAAGAGGGTAATTTCCGCATCGCGGTTTCCACGCTGGTGGTCTTCTTCAATTACAGGGGGCTGCAACGTATCCGTTGTTTCTTCTTTCTGGTTCTTATTAGAATGCGGCCGACGAATAAAATCCGGTAACGTTGTATTACGACCAAACAGCCATTCTTTCCATGTAAGCTCTAGCTGACTGCAGTCCCGATCAGGAAAGCGACTCTGCCGTGTTTGAGAAAAGTTAAGAATAGCCACGAGTATCACTCCACCCACCGTATTACCCAGAGTAACTGCAGAAAAGAAATATCCGAACTGGCCCCAGTTAGCTAATCCCTGGAAAATTAAATAAAGCACCTCACAAGCACCAATAATACAGTGGAATAAATCAGCTATAGGAATAAGATACATGAGTACAAAAACAATAGTGATACGAGCCATTGCATCTCTTACGGCGTGGGTCAGCCATACCATTGACGCTACAAGCCATCCTGCTAATACTCCTTTCCAAAACAGATCATTCCAGGATACGCTTAAGGCATGCTCTCCAAAACCCCGGGCCACTTCGGCTGCTTCAGGTACAAAGATACCTGTGTTGGCTAACACATAAGCCAAAGCTCCTGTACCAATTACATTTGCAAATAGCACAATCCCCCAAACTCGTAATAGCGCAGGTAAACTGGCAATCCGTGTAAGCACATGCGTAACAGGGGTAAGCGTATTTTCGGTAAACAGCTGATATTTGCCGGTTACAATCAGAATAAATCCAAGTGGATATAACATATTTCCAATAAACAAAGAAGGCTCCGAGCCTACAGCACCTGTCATCGCAGAACGGGCTACAAACGTAAGACCGATAGAAAGTCCCGCAGCCACGCCACTCAAAAAAAGGAGACGAGTGGAACGTTTAAAATCTTCATCAGCTGTGGCTACAACGCGATGAAAAATTTCATCCGTTGAAAATATATCACGAACGGCCTCTCCTCCCGCTGGAGCACCACTTTGGGACTGGTCAATTGGTTTTCTGATACTGTCTGTCTTCATGCAATTTTTCTATATCACAAATAAATATCTGTTATTAAAAACGTAATATAATATGTCCGAATACCGAAACGGATCCCATCTTTAAATCGTTTACGGATTGCATTACTAAGGAGATTATGAATATGTAATTATTACCGCTATGAGTAGACAAATGAAGGCATCTTACTTTGAAGAATTTGGAGAGCTGGATGAAATTAAAACTGGAACCCTCAAGCGTCCTGAGCCCGGTGAAGGCGAAATCCTCGTTCGCGTAAAAGCAGCGGGTGTAAATCCCGTAGATGCAGCCGTAGCTCGGGGGATGCTTAATGACGTTATTCCGGCAGAGTTTCCCGCTGTTCCGGGCTGGGACATGGCGGGCGTAGTTGAAGAATGTGGTTATGCCGCGCGGCGATTTAAAAAAGGAGACGAAGTGTATGCTTACGCTCGTCGCCCAACCGTACAGCACGGAACCTTTGCAGAGTACGTATCTATTCCGGAAAGTTATGTCGCCAAACGTCCGCAACAAATTTCAATGGAAGAATCTGGTGGCATACCCTTGGTCGGATTAACTGCCTACCAATCATTGTTCCAGTTTGGTAATCTGGAAGAAGGCCAAACGTTGTTGATACTGGGAGGCTCAGGCGGTGTAGGAACCATGGCTATTCAGCTGGCGAAAACTGTTGGTGCTACGGTTATAGGCGTCGCCAGCGGACGAAATCAAGACTACATGAAAAAGCTTGGCGCTGATGAAACCATTGATTATAGTGCAGGTAATGTGGGAGAAGCTGTTAAAGAAGTAACATCGGATGGCGTGGACTTTATCCTTCACTGTTCCCGTGGAGAATCGCTTGATCAAACTATTGGCACTCTAAAAAGCGGCGGACAACTAATTTCCATTACCAACAGAGATCCGGAAATCTCTAACGATATTAAATTTCAGTACGTATTTGTTGAACCCAATGCCAAGCAGTTAATGCACATACAGCAGCTGGCTGATGAGGGACATATTGAGGTATCAATTTCTAAGACCTTCGATTTAGATGAGGTATCAACAGCTCTGCAAGAGATTGAGTCGCTGCATACACGGGGCAAAACCGTTATTACCCCTTAAGTTAAGACTAAAGTTGGCAGTACGAGAGGCTTTCCCATGACCATACTTACTGACGTCTCGACCTTTCTGGGTGATGAAAGGAAAATCTTTTGTAACACCCTGAGAAGAATGTAAGAACTTCTGCATAAACCCCATCTACGGACATGCATTCCATCAAATAAACAAAACATTGTATCATCTATGGAAAAGTTTGACGCCATTATTATCGGAACTGGGCAAGCAGGACCTTCGCTTGCGGCCCGATGTGCCAAAGAGGGACTGAAGACAGCAATTGTTGAGCGTGATCAATACGGGGGGACCTGCGTAAATAACGGATGTACTCCCACCAAAACGCTGGTTGCCAGTGCCCGTGCTGCTTATATGGCCAATCGAATGAGTGATTTCGGTGTTGATATTGATGGTTCGGTTACGGTTGATATGGAGAAAGTAAAAGCCCGAAAAGATGCTATTGTAAAAGGATCTACCGAAGGCATCGAAAACTGGCTGAAGAGTACCGAAAACCTGACGGTATATGAGGAACATGCTCGTTTTGCAGAACCGAAAATCTTGTCAGTTGGAGAGGAACAGATAACAGCAGACAAGGTTTTCATCAATGTTGGGGGACGTGCGTTCATCCCGCCCGGATTTGAAAATGTCGATTACCTCACCAACTCCAGCATCATGGAAATGGATAAAGTGCCAGAGCATTTAATTATTGTCGGAGGCGGGTACATCGGCCTCGAATTCGGACAGATGTATCGCCGGTTTGGCAGTAAAGTCACCATTATTGAACAGGGCCAGCGCCTGCTTTCCAAAGAGGATGAGGACGTTTCGAATGCCATTCAAGAGATATTAGAAGGTGAAGGCATCAATTTTCGGTTTAATGCAGAATGCATAGGCGGATCAAATGAAGATGGACAGGTAGTTGTAGATGTTGATTGTGAAGCCGGACCTCCAGAGATTAAAGGATCTCACCTGCTGTTGGCAGCGGGACGCCGACCCAATACCGACAATCTGGGACTTGAACAAACAACGATCCAAACCGATGAACGAGGGTTTATCCAGGTAGATGATACGCTGCAAACAACCGCTAGTGACATTTGGGCCCTTGGCGATTGCAACGGGGAAGGAGCGTTCACCCATACGGCTTATAATGATTTTGAAATTGTAACGGCCAATATTTTTGATGATAATCCGCGCCGACTGTCAGACCGTATCATGTGTTATGCATTGTACATTGACCCGGCGTTGGGTCGGGTTGGTATGACAGAAGCTCAGGCCCGAGCTACTCAGCGCAATGTACTGATTGGCAAAAGAGCGATGGATCGAATTGCCCGGGCTAAAGAGAAGGGAGAAACCAAGGGTTTTATGAAAATTACCATTGATGCTGATACCGACAAGATTTTAGGTGCCGCTATCCTGGGGATTGAAGGAGATGAAATCATCCACTCCATTATTGATATGATGTATGCAGATGAGCCCTATACAACGATCCGAGATGCGGTACATATCCATCCGACGGTATCAGAGCTGATTCCTACCATGTTGGAAAACCTTGAACCGTTAAAACAAAAGAGTCAACACATATAAGAGTGCGACTTTATAAATACCGATCAACCCAAGCCGCTGCAACTGAACCTACATATATTGCATC
>CAZYOD010000241.1:0-3742 GCA_964648635.1 uncultured Balneolaceae bacterium
CCTGATGAATTAATGGGTGACCTGTTGACTCCCTTTATTTCGGTCTCGGTTGCTATCATCCTCTTTGAGGGCGGACTAAGCCTGCGGTTTTCTGAGCTCAAGGATATTGGAGGCGTAGTAGGCAATTTAGTGAGTATTGGAGTCGTAATAACATGGATTATAACAGCTGTGGCCGCATATTTTCTCTTCCCTTTTCAGTGGGGACTCTCCATCCTCTTGGGAGCCATACTGGTGGTTACGGGACCTACTGTCATAATTCCATTGCTGCGGCAGGTACGTCCATCCGGACAAGTCGGCTCCATTCTGAAGTGGGAAGGAATAGTAATAGACCCTATCGGAGCAATGCTGGCCGTACTTGTTTTTGAAGTTATAATAACAACCACTCCTGGCATTGCTACCAACTTGGCAATAATGAGTATTGTTAAAACAATTCTATTCGGTACAATGGTAGGTCTTGTCGGAGCAGCATTAATTTACTTTTTACTAAAACGACATTTACTGCCCGATTATCTACAAAACCCAATCAGCCTGATGGTAGTTGTAACTGTTTTTACAATTGCTGATATGCTTCAGCACGAATCGGGACTGTGGGCTACAACTCTTATGGGTATTGCTCTGGCCAATCAAAAATCAGCACGCATTAATCATATAACGGAGTTTAAAGAAAACCTTCGGGTACTGCTTTTATCAGGTCTGTTTATCTTACTCGCTTCTCGAGTGGAGCTTAGTAATTTGCTTGCAAACCTAAACTGGAACATTGTTGGCTTTTTGGCAATTCTCATTTTCATCGCCCGGCCTGCCGGAGTTTATATCTCTACTATGTTTTCAAATGTAACACCGCGTGAAAAACTTTTTTTATGCTGGATGGCGCCCCGCGGTGTAGTTGCCGCTTCTATTTCTTCGATTTTTGCAATTGGCTTAGCTCAAAATGGATTTGCTCAAGCTGACCAACTGGTTTCAATCGTATTTTTAGTCATAATAAGTACCGTCACCATTTACGGGTTGCCAGCTTCCTGGGTTGCCAGAAAACTGGGTGTAGCCAAACCTGTTCCCAACGGAGTTCTGATCTTAGGCGCGCATGTTTGGGCCCGTAGTATAGCAAAAGCGATACATAAAGAAGGGTTTAAAGTGCTAGTAGCTGATACAAACTGGAGAAACATAACTCGTGCCAAAAAAGAAAATCTAAAAACCTACCACGGCAATATCCTCTCAGAATTTGCCCTCGAAGAGATAAACTTAGATGGGATCGGACGTCTGTTATCGCTTACTCCAAACGATGAGGTAAACTCTCTGGCTGCTCTGCGCTTTGGTGAAATTTTCGGCAGATCTCATGTTTTTCAACTTCCTCAAAATGCACGCCAACAAGCGGAGGATGAATCATATTCCAGTCATCTAAGCGGACGCATGTTATTTCATAACAAGCTTAACTATGATCGGATATCAAAAGTCTATCATACCGACCCTCAAGTTCATGTTAAAGAATTGACAGACAACAACTCCTCAATTTCCAATGGAAATTCAGAGAAAATAAATGTCCCCCTGTTTCTGATAACTTCTGATAACGTTATCCGCCCATTTACTGTAGAGAACCCTCCTACACCTACTCCAGGGGATAAAATATTCTACATTTCGGTTGCGGATGATATTATTAGAGAAGAGTTGGATGAACAGCCTGCCCCTGAACTTATGCAGGATATATAGATTCGCTTAGAAAGGTTATACTTAAAAATTTGTGAATACCGTTATAAGTATATTATTTGTATATATTACCTTTTCATAAAGCTTAGGCCTATGAAAAAATGTTGGCTGTCTTTCGCAGTTATCCTCGGAATATTGCTTTCGTGCAGTAGCTCCAGAGAGTACACCTCAGAACCGTCATCTGCTGAAGAGCCCCCTGGCACCTATTCAGAATACTATACCTCCGCTTTTCCGCAACGAGATGTTACTAATCTGTTAAAAGAAGTACAGCAGTCTGTTGTACGCATTGTTGCCACCGGTTTCTACGACAGCTATTCTTTTGAAGGAGACTATATAACACTGGATGATGTAAAAGCGAATAATCCCAAACAAATTGCCCAAGGACATTATTCTACCGAAGAAAGTACAGCCGGAACTTCCATTATTCTCGATCAAAGTGAACGCGGTTTCCTGCTCATTACATGCGAGCACGTCGTTGCCTTTCCGGATACGGTAATTAGTTACTATGAGGGGGATAATATTCCCAACGAAACCTATATTCAATCTATCAGCATAAAAAAACGCCAGAGCAATTATGTATATACCGGATCTGAGATAAAACCGTTCGAAATCCTTGCCTCAGACAGACGGTCAGACCTGGCTCTTTTGAACGCCCAATTTGAACAAGACAGTAATCTCGATCCGTATCCCCTGGCCATTGAATCAGGAGACAGCAATTTCCTTCAGCTGGGTTCCCTTTTATATATTTTGGGATTTCCTAAGGGATATGCCATGGTCACTCGCGGATTGGCCAGTTCATCTGAAAGCTGGAATGACCGGTTTTTTGTTACGGACGCCTCCTTCAATCCCGGTATCAGCGGGGGCTTAGTTTTAGCCAGCAACGATAATTTCAACTCCTTCAAATGGGTGGGAATGGCCAGCTCTTCAAATGCTACGCGAGAGGATGTCCTCGTACCGCGTCCCAATGAACAATATGCCAAAGCAACCCGCCCCTATGTTGATTCTGTGTTTGTACAGCGAAAAACGCGTATCAACTACGGCATTACGCAGGCTATCCCGATCAACCAAATTAAAGATTTCCTACAGGAGTATAAGCGTGATATAAATCGACGGGGTTTTTTCTTGAGTTCATCGCGATTTTCCAATTAGCTGCTAAAAGTTTTTTCGGATATATCTCAATATCTTGTCCATTTCCTGCTTCACAACAGAAGAGGAAGTCACATAGTGGTTGTTCATAAAACTGAAATAGAGCTTTTTGCCGCTCTTGGTTAGCACATAACCGCTTAGTGTATGGTTATTGCTCAGCGTCCCAGTCTTTGCAAATACATACGCTGATCCCTCATCCGGAGCCGAATACCAACTGGAAATCGTTCCGCGTTCACCGCCCGCCGGCAACAGGTGGAACAACGCTCTATCACTGATAAATTCATCATCGATTTTTTCCAGCAACCGAATCATTGATCGTGGCGTGAACAGATTGTACCGCGACAGTCCCGAACCATCCACCCATTGCGGTTCTTGCGGCAGGGTATCCAGATATTCTGATTTCATTTTTTCTATGACCGAGCGTGAATTGAGCGGCATCCCCAGCTCGGAAGCTGTCACCAGCAAAAGTTGCTCAGCAATAAAGTTGTCGCTGGGCTGCAGCATTCGTTTATAAGCGGTGTCGGCAGATATGCTATATAGTGTACGGACAGAATCCGGCTTTTCTAGCTCCGGTAAATATGCGACGGACTTACCCAAAGTATCCGAAAGCATATCCGTCACCAGCTCAGGATTATAGTGAAACGGTTTATCAATGGTAAAAGTACTGGTATCGGCACGCAGATGATAATCAAATCTATTATCGGTCATCCCGCGATACAAGAAATCTTCTTTTCTATCCCATTCTTTTATATAGGACTGAAAATATTTCGGCGAAACCGCCAATCCACTGTCTGTCTCCGCTATTTTTCGAAGCTCGATCTCCTGAATCTCAAAACGGGCTATGTTCCCGTAAACCGGTAATGGTGATTTCTCGGTCTGATAGTAATGCTGATAATCA
>CAZYOD010000242.1:0-3735 GCA_964648635.1 uncultured Balneolaceae bacterium
ATATCGACGGAATCCGTATCTTCGCTAAGATAGTAATTAATAATTGTACCCTGCTGCGGATTCTCTCCAAAAAATGATTCCTGCCCACGATATGAAGTCGACTTCCAATACTGCATTATCTGCGCGGACTGTATGGAAAACAAATGCGCTTCTTCATTCTCCAGATTTTTAGTCCACTCGATCAGCGGTGTCAGATCATCCAAGATCCAGATGCTGCGGCCATGGGTACCGACAACAAGATCATCTTCCCGGGGATGAATTTCCAGGTCATCATAAAGTGTAGTTGGTAAATTTGCTCCGAATTGGTGCCATTGATTGCCCCCGTTATTTGAGACATATAAGTGGTGTTCTGTCCCCAAGAAAAGTAATTGGGGATTATCAGGATGTTCTGTTATTACATTTACCGAACCTTCATCACGCAATCCATCAGTAATTTTTGCCCAAGATTGTCCATAATCTGTGCTTTTATAAACATAGGGGGCAAAATCGCCATCCCGGTGAGCATCGAGTGTTGCATAAATCGTGCCCTCATCAGTTACGGATGCTTCCACTCTGCTTACATAAGTTCCATACCGGACTCCTTCCATATTTTCAGCAACTTCCGTCCAGTTAGCTCCGCCATCTCTGGATACCTGAATGTTGCCATCATCAGTACCCACCCAGATAATATCGGGATTTAATGGCGACTCAGATATGGTAACAATTTCAGCATATGAAGACGTCCCGTCATGTTTTGAAAGCATATCCTCCGTTCCATCTACTCCCATAAGCGAAAGGGAATCACGATGGATGCCTCTTGTGAGATCTTTCGTGCGATCCCATGTAACCCCTTTGTCATGAGAAATAAAAAGGCGATTCCCTCCAAAATATACTGTGCTCGGATCATGACCGGAAAGTTCTATCGGTGTTACCCAATCAAAACGATATTCCTCATCTTCATCTTTCGGATAAGGACGTATATCCAGCAAATCTCCTGTCTTGGGATCCAAACGGGTCATTCCACCATTTTGTGAATTACTATATACATAACGGTAGTTTGTCGGATCCGGACGATGATACATTCCATCCCCAAAACCTATCTGCGACCAGTCGTCATTGATGATCCCCATCCAACGACGGTTTGCGCTGGGACCCATCCATGAGTGATTATCCTGCATTCCTCCATAAATGTAATATGGGTCCCGCATGTCTAGCCCTATAGCATAAAACTGCCCTATAGGTATGTTATTAATACGGTTATAGGTTTCGCCCCGGTCCCAGCTTTCATGCATTCCGGCATCTCCGGCCAGATATAAATGTTCTGGATTGGAAGGATTGATCCAAAGTGTATGGTGGTCGCTGTGAACTCCTACATCATAAGTGGGACGAGTAGGCATTTGGCGAAAAGTTTCTCCGCCGTCATCACTCATATAAAACTCCGTGCCTAAAATATACACTCTTTCTTCATCGGTTGGATCCGCGACTATATGACTGTAATACATCGGCCGTGGGTTTAATTCATTGACCCGGTCCCAGTTTTTTCCGGCATCCTTGGATCTATACGTCCCCGAAGAATCTGCATGTTCTATTGTTGCATATAAAGTATTCTGATTCGTCTCAGCAATGGTTAACCCAATACGTCCTAAGTCTCCCGATGGAATGCCGTTGGACAACTCATTCCAACTTTCACCTCCATTTGTTGTTTTATGAATACCACTGCCGGGTCCTCCACCGTTGAATCCCCACGTGCGTCGGAGACGCTGATACGTTGCGGCATATAATGTATTCGGATCTTTGGGATCCATAACTAAATCCACCGCTCCGGTATGTTTGTCTATATACAGAATTTTCTTCCAGCTTTCACCGCCGTCGGTAGTCTTATACACTCCCCGTTCTTCTGTTCCTCTCCATAAATTTCCTAGCGCTGCCACATAAGCGACATCCGGATTTTTGGGATGAACTTTAACGCGGCTAATATGGCGGGTTTTCTCAAGCCCCAGGTGGGTCCAGCTTTCACCAGCATCTGTTGATCGATATACACCATTTCCCCATGAGGTACTTTGCCTGTTATTTTGTTCTCCGGTACCGGCCCAGATGATGGCAGAATTTGAGGGAGCAATATCTAAATCACCGAACGTGCTAACCGGCTTGTCATCAAAGATAGGCTCCCACGTTGTACCTTTGTTAACCGTCTTCCAAAGTCCGCCGGAGGCTGTGGCCACATAAACTGTAGAAGGGTCATCAACCAAGGCCTCCACATCATGTATTCTTCCCCCGGTAACAGCTGGACCGACACTGCGGAATTCCAAATTCTGGTAAAGGTCCGGAACCTGAGAAGTGTCCTGTCCTGAGACCGATGACGCACTCCAGAATGGGGTGGAAAAGATGATGAATAAACCAACGCAAATAATGGATCCGAACTTAGTAGGTTTCATAAAAGAATACTTTAACTAATGGGGATTCTGCCAAAACAGATACTAATTTTTTAGACAATTAAAAAAAATACAGCTGCGCTCAAATGCACAGCTGTATTTAAACAAAACACCTACTTGTTATTATTACTCACTATAAGGTATTTCACATTCTACATTGTCGTTAGCATCACATTCACTGTCCGAAATCGGCAGATAAGAAGCCCGACGTGTCACGCCTTTATAGACTATCGTTCCTCCATCAAGGAAATAATGATCCCAGCGCCTCAGATCATGCAATCGGCGGCCTTCCAACCATAATGTCAGATGTCGTTCCTGGTCGAGGATATCCCACGCATCGCTACGGTCATCTCCACCCAGTTCTCCGATCTCTGACGCTGAAGTATCCTGTAACCCGTAATAATTACGCACCTCATTTATTTTATCCATAGCTGTCTGCCTATCACCATCGAGTAGAGCAGCTTCTGCTTCTATCAGACGCATTTCCGTACCCCTAACAATAGCCATGTCTGAGCCAAGCTCAGGCAATTTTTCTTGGCGAAGCATTGTCGTTGTTCCATCTGCTGCAACTTCAGCACTGCAATCTTCCGGAGTAGCAGAACAATCGGTAATAGGTACTCGCGTATCATTGGGACCGGAACTACGCGAAGCAGCCAATGTATTAAAGGCCGAAGCCTCATATCGATTATGCGTCTCATTAGCATATTCATTGGATTCCCGCCCGGAATTATTTGAATATTTAGCGTAATAAACGAAATCGATCGGAACCTCACTTGCATTCTGAACTGCTTCCGTCCAATTACCTAATCCAACATGAACCTGAGCCAAACCGCCATATGCAGCTGTCTCCAAATCATCTTCACCGGCAGCCTGTGACTGTTGCAGAGCATTTTCAAAATGACCAACAGCTCTCTGAAAGGTATTACTTGATGGTTGGGCTTCTCCTCCATCAATAACATCACGATTAAAGTTTTCTGCAATCATCCGATTAGAGAATCCTGCATACAGATAGGCCTTGGCCGCCAGTGGATTGCCTTCAAAATCATCACCGAGCACTTCTTGCATGCGTTCCAATCCATCCTCAGCAACAAATCGAGCCTGTTGTACACCCTCCCAATAAAAGCCGGAATCTTCCGGATCAATTTTGCCATGGCGTAAAGTACTAGTTAAATAATAACTACCACTACCCGCCAATTCATCGGACAGTCGGGCGCCGGTAAAACCAAGATCATCATAGATATATGAAAAGTCGGCTGACATCCCTGTTACCAGAGTTTCCATCCCTTCTGTGGTGTTCAGGTCTTTTTCCTGAATTCTTCCGGGA
>CAZYOD010000243.1:0-3730 GCA_964648635.1 uncultured Balneolaceae bacterium
GGCCGTTGCATAATTGGATCTGTTAATAATAAACGGGTTACTTTGTCTCGGACGGTTAGGAGTGTTGGCATAACTGGCTGTTAATCCTAAAAACAGAGCAGGCAGATTTTTCTTTTTTTGAGCCTCCATACCAAATTTTGCTGCGTCAATTCCCGATTCAATAGCCGCTATTTCAGATCTATTTGCTATGGCGTTTGTTCGGTAATAATCAACCTCTCTTATTGGTTCTGATACAGGATCAAGGAAATTAGTGTCCGGCACATACACGGTATTTTCATCCGCCTGCAGCACGTAATTCCAAATTCGTTGTGCCATTCCAGCTTCCTCTCGAACTTCTGCAGCTCTGATCGCAAACTCGGACTTATAGACTTCAAATTTAAAAAAGTCGGAATCATCAAATTCTGAATCCCCTTCGTCCCGTTTCTCGGTAAGTTGATTCTCTATTTCGGCAATTTTGTCTTCCGCTTCGTCCAAAAGATTAAGAACTTCACTGGTTAGCAAATAGCTCTGATATAATTCAAAAAGACGTAGACGCAGATCTGCTTTTTGTCCCTCAAAACGCTCAAATGCCGCAACAGCACCGGACTTAGCTGCTTTTACAGCGTTTTTTAGAGCTCCCCATGCAAAAATAGGCTGAACAGCCGATACCTCTGCCCGGGTAAATACGGCCCAATTTTCCCAGTCATTGTCCAACTCCGGATCCAAATAATATTCATCTTCATCTAAGTCATTGCGCTGACTTATGACTCCCGGAACCACTCCATGTTGGGTTTTTAATTCGAAGGTAGGTAGATACTTTTGAGATCTTGCTTGGTCAACTTGGTTTTGGGCAAGATTAACTTTCTGTTTTTCATAATCGACCTGGCCGGAATTAGCTATACCCTGTTCAATGAATGATTGTAAAGATACTTTTACGGTATCCTGTGCAGATGAGAACAGAGGCAAGGCAATCAAAAAAAAGAGCGATACAAGCGATTTTTTTTTCATGGCTCAATCATGTTAGTCAAGAACTTAGAGGTATAAACGTGCAGAAACAGATTTTATTTAAACAAATAGCCCCTCCCGGTTGGAAGGGGCTATTTGCCTGAGCGGAGGGAGAGGGATTCGAACCCCCGAGACCCGTGAGGGCCTGCCGGTTTTCAAGACCGGTGCATTCAACCGCTCTGCCATCCCTCCAATAAGTAAAAAAACTAATATTATGCGTCTTCCAGCGCCTGTGCTCCAGAAATAATCTCTGAAATTTCGGTTGTAATAGCGCTTTGTCTTGCTCGGTTGTATTCGAGCTGTAAATCTTCTTGCAGCTCCTTTGCGTTTTCTGTGGCATTATCCATTGCTGTCATCCGCGCACCCTGCTCCGCAGCGTTAGACTCTAGAATAGCCTTCCAAAGCTGCAAGTTCAAGTGTAAAGGTAACAGTTTTTTCAGAATTTTATCCACATCCGGCTCAAAGATATACTCTGTATTTGAGATATCTGTTTCCTCGTCAATTAGAGACTCAGGATCAATAGGCAATACAGGCTCTACGATTCGGTTTTGAGCTATTACAGATTTAAACTCATTATAAGCCAGTTTCACTTCATCAAATTTACCGGACTTAAATTGAGCCACCGCCGATTTCATTATCGCAGTAGCTTTGTGGAATTCAATATCATCCCAAAAGCCGGGAAACTTTGCCTGAATATTGTAATTGCGCTTTCCAAAGTACTTAGTTGCCTGCCGACCGATACAAATCAATGACAGATTACCGCTTTTTTGGTATTCGCTATACTCTTCAGCAACAGTTTTTTCTACGACTTTAAACAGGTTGTTGTTAAAACCACCGCAAAGTCCACGATCCGAACCTACAACAATAAGTAATACCTTATCAACAGTTTCGGGCTCGCGCAAAAGCACATTGTCCTCGGCAGCACTTTTGACCAAGCGACCTACTACTTCTTTCATTTTTGAAGCGTAAGGACGGGTTTCAATGATACGATCCTGAGCCTTACGCAATTTAGCAGCAGCAACCATTTTCATGGCACGTGTAATTTGCTGCGTATTTTTTATGGATTCAATCCGATTTCGTATATCGCGAAGATTGGCCATAAATTATGCTTCCTCTTCTTCTGTAACTGAAATTTGGTCGATTACGCTTCGGGCTACGTCAAGAAGTTTATCTCCGAATTCATCACTAAGTGTACCGGAATTACCGAGCGCTTTCATCTCATCAGCAAACTTTACATTAATTGTTTCGAGATAATCATTCTCAAACTCTCCAATTTGATCTACCCTGAGGTCGTCAAGTAAACCTTCATCATTCACTTTAAGCAAAGCAATCTGATTTTGTACCGGTCGCGGTTCATAAATATCCTGCTTTAGCAGCTCAACAGTTCTTTCACCGCGTTTTAGCTGCCGCTGTGTAGCCGGATCCAGATCGGAACCAAACTTCGCAAATGCTTCAAGCTCACGATACTGAGCTAAGTCGAGCTTCATCGTACCGGACAATTTCTTCATGGACTTCACCTGTGCCGATCCACCTACACGTGAGACCGAAGTACCAACGTCAATAGCGGGACGCACACCGGAGTTAAACAAATCCGTATCCAAGAAAATCTGTCCGTCAGTAATTGAAATTACGTTTGTGGGAATATAAGCTGATACGTCCCCGGCCTGCGTTTCAATAATCGGCAAAGCTGTCAGAGATCCGCCACCCTTAATTTTGCCTTTAAGCTGTTCCGGCACATTATTCATCTGCTTGGCAATTTCATCATCATCAATGATTTTTGCCGCACGTTCCAGCAGGCGACTGTGCAGATAGAAAACATCTCCGGGGTAGGCTTCACGTCCCGGCGGTCGTTTCAACAGAAGCGACAACTCACGGTAAGCGACAGCCTGCTTCGAAAGATCATCATAAATTACAAGTGCGTGTCGCCCGGTATCGCGGAAATATTCACCAATAGCTGCACCCGCAAAAGGAGCAATGAATCGCATCGGAGCTGTTTCACTGGCAGGAGCGGAAACAATCGTTGAGTAATCGATTGCATCGTTATCCTCGAGAGCCTTGGCAATTCCTGCAACTGTAGAACCCTTTTGGCCGATGGCTACATAAATACAGTGCACCGGCTTATCAGTGTCCTGCGTTTCCTTTTGGTTGATTATTGTATCAACTGCTACAGATGTTTTACCCGTTTGACGGTCACCAATAATTAACTCACGTTGACCACGTCCAATGGGAATCAACGAGTCAATTGCTTTAATACCTGTTTGAAGCGGCTCTTTTACCGGCTCCCGGTAAATTACACCCGGTGCTTTCCGCTCGAGGGGAATACGAATAGTATCACCCGAAATAGGTCCTTTGCCGTCGATAGGACGTCCCAGCGGATCAATTACACGTCCGAGCAGTCCGTCTCCAACATTTATTGAAGCAATATCTTTCGTCCGGCGAACAGTATCCCCTTCTTCGACAGCACTTGTAGGTCCAAACAGTACAATCCCTACGTTGTCTTCTTCGAGGTTAAGAACCATTCCGCGAACAGAATTTCCGTCCTTATCTACTGAATCGGGAAGATCAACAAGCTCACCGGCCTGTACTTTGGATAAACCGTAAACGCGGGCAATACCATCCCCTACCTCGAGGACCGTCCCCACATCATAGGTATCCGATTCGCTATCAAAGCCGGATAATTGTTTTCGTAATATTGCTGAAACTTCGTCTGGTCTAACTTGACTCATTGGTTCTAATGTGGTTTAAA
>CAZYOD010000244.1:0-3716 GCA_964648635.1 uncultured Balneolaceae bacterium
CCACCCAGCCATTCTCGAGGTATAATCTTTTTATTTCCGCACCGAAGGCAAGTACACCGTCGTAATGGGTGAAATCGTATTTTTCTATTTCTTCGGGACATGTGGCGGAACGGTGGTGCGTATCGTGGAAAAGGAGCCGATAGGAATATTTTTTCTTGAGTTCCCCTAACTGTGCCACTAGCTCCGGGCTGTTCCACTCGTGAACAATCACCAAATCGGCATCATGGACCAACTGATTAAAATCGGTATTCTTATCGTAAAAGTTGGTTTCCAGCTGTGGAAACGCCTTTTTGAATTCTTCAATTCCCTGACTGCCCATCTCTTTTAGCCAGTTGGTGTAGCTCCATCCATCTTGCGGTTCATAAACCTGTACATCATGTCCTCGGTGTATGAGTTCGGCGGTGATACCTCGCAGAAAGTGGGCGTTTCCGTGATTCCAGTCGGATAATAGTGAGTGATAAAAGAGTAATATTTTCATTGATAAATAATTTTTAATTCAAAAGTCATCACGCATGACTTAATTGCCTTTCTTTTAATAGCTTTTGGTACACCTGCACGTATTGTTTTCCAAGACGTTCCGGCGAATAACGCCGGGCACGGAGCAACGCTTTTTCGGCGATTTGTTCTCTCTTTCTTGTACTGCTGATTAGTTCCTGTATTTGCCGCTTGAATGAATTCGTATCATTGGGATGAATATATATTGCGGCATCGCCCCATACTTCGCGCAGACTGGGGATATCCCCAAGTACTAACGCGCAGCCAGAAAGCGCCGCCTCCAGCACCGAAAGCCCGAAAGGTTCATAACGGGCGGGCATTACATAGATGGAGGCTTTACCCAGCATATCAGCTACTTCCTCCTCAGCCAAGTGACCGCAAACGTGAAAATTATCATTTGATGTCAACCTGCCGCGGTCATCCCCTGCGATATAAACAGGCCATTCCAGATCTGGGGAAATAGCCTCAATGGCCCGAATATTTTTGGCTTCATCCCAGAGCCGGCCCATGCTGAAAATCAGCGGCTCCTTTGAAGAGGGGTGAAAATCGCGTCGGTCACGACCATTGTAAATGACTCCGAGCGACTTAAAGGATCCGTAAAACTTTTTGAGCTGATTCAACATAAAATGTGTTACGCCAATCACTCCATCCACATTTTGGAGCCCGGTTTGCACGCGGCGCGCATAGGTTTTCAATCGTGATGGCGGCTCTTCTTCTTTAACGTTCTGCCACCACGAAAGCACGCAGGAATGGCCGACGGTAAGGACGGGAGCTTGCCACGGCAAGTTACCATGAGCATATCCGTTTAGATGAATAAGATCGGGATTTACCTCGCACTCAAGTTTAAGCAGCCACTCTCCGGCGGCATCCACCTGTTGCCACGGATTCTCCATCCACTCCAAGGAAAATAAACTTTCGTGAATCACAAGGTTGGGTACCTGATCGGCGGCTCTCTGTTGATCGGAGCTTAGTTTTTTGCCCATGGTTGCCAGATGCACTTGGATATCATGCTTCTGCAACGCTTTTGCCAACTCCAGTGCGTAAGTCCACACTCCGCCTAAAGTGTCGGCGGTCATGAGCACGGTATTTGGAATCAAAGGAGCCATCACATTGACTGTTTATAAATTTGATCCAACACGCCTGCTACTTTGGGATAAATTTCCGCATCGGGATTAAACCGGTTGCTTTCTGCTAACTTTTCGACCCATTTTACAGCCGCTCGACCCTGCCAGTCATCTGGGGGTTCGGCTAAAATTTTGGTAGTTGTTCCAGAATGTGTTTCGGCTACAAAATCGTAAAAAGACCCCTTTACATTTCGGAAGGTGAGTCCGCCACGGTCTCCGTAAAAGCGGGCTTCTATCATGGCATCTCTCCCCGCCGAAAGGTTCCACGAGCAGTTCAGTTGAACAATTATTTCATTATTCAGAATAAATTGCGAGGCGACATAATCTTCTATCTGATTGTCTGATTGCAGCGATTTTCCCTTGTGATAGAGACGGCTGCTCAGGTCGGTCACTACCGGCTCATCAAAAATCCAGAAGAGCAGATCCACTAGGTGAATCCCAAGATCAACCAGGCAGCCTCCGCCCGACAATTTTTTATTATAATACCAATTCTTATCCGGTCCGTAGGCATTGTGAAAAGTAAGCTGTATGCTGTAGATAGAACCCGGGTCGCCTGCGGTGATGGCTTTTTTCACCGCTTGCATGGCGCGGGTATAGCGATACGAAAAATCGACTTCCAACAGGATATCGTTCTCACGGGCCGCTTCCACCACTTCAGCCGTTTCAACACGATTTCGGCCCAGGGGCTTCTGGCAAAATACGGCTTTACTGTTTTGGATAGCTGCAAGGGCTTGAGGCGTATGTAAAGCGCTTGGTGTTGCCAATACAATACCTTCGACATCACTTTCCAACAAAGCTTCAAAAGAATCAAATTGTTCAAGGTTGGGGATTTGGCTTACTTCTACGGCAGCTTCAGGGTTCGGATCAAATACGCCTTTCATTACTGCTATTCGGCTTTTATTAATCGCTTCCATTCTGTTTTTGCCGATCCATCCGGCACCGACAAATCCGAGTTTTGGTTTTATTGTTGTCAGTGACTTCATTGTGCCTCAAAATTGATGAGTGCTTTTATAAAACCCTCCGGCTTCTGTTGATGCGTTTGAAATGCTTGCTGTATCTCGTGTTTTGGAAAAATATGAGTGAAGAGCGGAAAAGGGTCCAGGATATTTCTCTCTACCGCATCAATTGCGTCCCGCATGCCCTGTACATATACTTGTGGATCACGTTCGTGCGCGTTAATAACATCTATTCCGCGCCAGTTCCACAGTTGCATATCTACCCGACGCTGTCCGTCCTGATGATAGCCTGCTATAACCAGCCGACCGCGAATTCTCGTTAATTTTACTGCCAGATCCAGCGGTTCCTGTTTACCCGTCGCCTCAATAACGCAGTCGCATAGATCGCCTCCGGTGAATTTTTCAGTTCTTTTAATGATTTCATCATGATTTACCATCTCCCATGTAGCGTCGGCGCCCAACCGCTTCGCCATTCCCAGCGAAGAAGATCGTCGCGATATTGCCAGCACTTGTGCCCCTGCATGTTTTGCCAGCTGTATCAACAGCGAGCCAAGGAAGCCAACGCCGATAATAGCTACGTTCATTCCCGCTTGGATTTTACTCCTTTTGAAAATATTGACAGCGCAGCCCAGCGGTTCTCCCGGTAAGGGTTTTCCCTTTAGATTATCGGGCAGCTTAACCACGTGTTCTGCCTTGGCTATGTCATAGTCAGCGTAGGCATGATAGGAGAAGGCTGTTACACGATCGCGGGGTTGTACAGACATAACATTTTCCCCGACCGCTTCTACGACTCCCCATCCCTCATGACCCGGACTGCCCGCCTCCATAGGATATGAAAACCATTCTCTTCCCTGCCATGGCGGTAAATTCGAGGCACATAGGCCGCATCCTTCGATCCGAATTAATACTTCATCAGCAGCGGGTTGGGGGATGTCCACCATTTGCAGTCCGATCTCTCCCGGTGCCACAATAACGGCCGATTGCATCTGCTCCCTTTTTTTTCTCTGCTTGGATAAAGAGGATTTTGGCTGGATACCCATCACACTGGTTATTTTAAGTAATTACTGTTTTGTCCGGCACATCGATCAAATCAGTTTGTAAAAGCCATTCATAAAGCTCCTTAACTCCCTCGGTGATACTA
>CAZYOD010000245.1:0-3699 GCA_964648635.1 uncultured Balneolaceae bacterium
TAGTTTGTTATTTATTTTATTCGGATACCTCTCTTTTGTTCCATGCTTTTAAGCCGTACCCAAAACTTAAAAGTCGTAAAATGATTAGCGCAATAACTTTAGCACGAATTCGACAAGCTCTTTATTCAATTCATCTTCTTTAAGCCGGCCGTTTATACGATCATCGGAAGAAGAAATACGCTTCTCGTACAACAGTTCAGCTTCATTTTCTTTGTCATGAGGATCACTTAGCAATAGCTTAATTTTACGTTTTTTCTCTTTGTCTCTCTCGCTGATATCCAATCGTTGTAATAAAAAAGAAAAGTCGAGAATAGGATCTTTAAACCCACCGCCGGTATCGATAGCCGAAAATTCTAAATCCACTTTTGATGATGCCGGCTCTTGAGCCTTCCCGTTAATTACACACATTTTAATTTGAGCCGTTGCCTGAACTTTCATGAAACTATGCTGAACCCCGGTTCGACATTAAATTTGTAATCATATAAGTAATATATTGATACTTTTGGAAATATTGTGAAGAGAAAACGAAATAAGAGAGAAATCTAATATTCGAACTTTCTTGCCTGTTATTATATTGACACATAAAGAATATGATATTTAATGAGAGAGAGTATCAATGGAAAGCTATATCTTAATTTTATTGTTGTTGGGAGTAATTGGCTTTCTTATGTCTTGGCTTTCAGTGGAATTGGAAGACAAAGTTATCAGTTTTCCGATGATCATGGTAGCCTTGGGGGCTTTGTTATATCTTTTGCCGCTGGATTTACCCGACCCCGATCCTATGCTTCACAATACATTTTTCTACCATCTTACAGAGTTGGCTGTAATTATTAGTCTGATGGGAACAGGCTTAAAAGTGAACAGAAAGTTTAGTGTATCAAATTTCCGTATTCCGCTTTTATTGGTATTTGTAACAATGATTGGATGCATTGCCGCCGTTGCTTTTTCTGGCTTGCTGATCGGGTTGCTGCCTGCATCGGCTTTACTGCTGGGAGCCGTTTTTGCGCCTACAGATCCGGTAATTGCAGATGATGTGCAGGTAAAATTTCACGAAAAAGATGAACATGCAGTCACGTTTTCACTCACCAGTGAAGCGGGTTTGAATGACGGCATGGCATTTCCTTTTACTTGGTTCGCCGTTTTAGCTGCTGTATATGGTTTTGAAGAAACAGGGTGGATTGATGACTGGTTAATTCGTGATGTGGGTTACCGGATTGTAATGGGGGGGCTTCTGGGCTTTATTTTGGGAAGAGCTCTTGCATACGCCCTGTTCACCCTGCCAAAAAGATTTAGCTTTCCATCTATACGAAGAGAATTTATAGCTGTTGCCTGCACTTTTTTGGTGTATGGTTTGGTCGAAGCCGTCCACGGGTATGGATTTATTGCCGTTTTTGTAGCAGGTCTGGCACTTCGCCATTACGAAAGAGAACACGAATTCCATTACGAAATGCATGAGTTTATTGATCAAGTAGAAAAAATTTTATTGGCGATTGTCTTGGTGTTGCTGGGCGGTTATGCGGTAACTCACATGTTTCATGATATCAATTGGGATTCGATACTATTGGTTATGTTATTTCTCTTTATAATTCGTCCTCTGTTTGGAAGTTTGGCCTTGATTAAATCAGGGATGAATAATAAAAAGAAAATGATAATTTCCTTTATGGGCATGAAGGGAGTGGGCTCTTTCTTCTACCTGGCCTTCGCTTTAGATAAAGCCGATTTTGCCCAGGCTCATGAACTTTGGGCTACCACCGGCTTTTTGGTGCTGGCTTCGGTCGTTATTCATGGAAGCTCAATTTATCTTTTGAAACCCTTTCTGCGGGAAAGATGATAAACCATTTCCCTATCCCTCGCTGAAAATATCTGTTGAGCATCTAACAAAAATTACGTTTGTTAGAGAACATTCGGATTACCTTTTAACCCCATAATTCAACAGACCGGCATGTTCTTAGCTCCTATCGACTGGGCTATTATCGGAGGCTATTTACTTTTCTCTCTCTTAATAGGCGTGTGGGTAATGCGTCAGGCGGGTAAAAATTCAGAACAGTTTTTCGCGGCCGGCAAGAATATGCCATGGTGGCTGCTGGGAATTTCAATGGTTGCCACCACTTTTTCAACGGATACACCCAACTTGGTTTCCAATATTGTTCGAACGGACGGTGTTTCCGGCAACTGGGTGTGGTGGGCTTTTTTGCTTACGGGAATGTTAACCGTTTTTGTATATGCCAATCTATGGAAACGCTCCGGCGTATTAACCGATGTGGAATTTTATGAGCTTCGGTACAGTGGTAAGATGGCGGCGTTTTTACGCGGTTTTCGAGCGGTTTACCTGGGATTTTTATTTAATGTGATCGTGATGGCAACAGTGTCGCTGGCGGCCATTAAAATCAGCGGCGTGTTAATGGGATTGACACCGGTCCAAACGGTTGTAATTGCGGGAATTGTAACCGTTATATATAGCTCGCTCGGAGGATTGAAGGGGGTATTGCTGACCGATTTCTTTCAATTTTTCCTGGCTATCGGCGGAAGTTTGATTGCTGCTTATGTCGCTTTGGATCACCCGCAGGTGGGCGGATTGGACGGTCTGCTCAGTCATACCGAAGTAATAGGGCAGCTCAACATATTACCAGATTTTTCTGACCCCGCTCAGGCTATTGGTATTTTTATCGTTCCGCTGGCAATACAGTGGTGGAGCGTCTATTATCCCGGAGCTGAGCCGGGCGGCGGTGGATATATTGCCCAGAGGATGTTTGCGGCGAAGGACGAAAATAATTCCATAGCTGCGGTGTTCTTTTTCAATGCCGCCCACTATGCTCTGCGACCCTGGCCATGGATCATTGTAGGATTAAGCTCGTTAATTGTATTTCCGGAAGTGGCCGACCTTAAAGAAGCCTTCCCGAACGCTTCGGGTGTAGCTGATCATGATATGGGATATCCGGCCATGCTCACATTTATCCCCACCGGTTGGCTGGGATTGGTGGTTGCTTCGCTCACGGCGGCGTATATGTCAACCATCTCTACACACCTCAACTGGGGATCGTCGTATTTGGTTAATGACTTTTACAAGCGATTTGTAAACCCCGAAAGCTCGGAAAAAAAGCTCGTTCAGGTGGGACGAATATCAACGGTTTTTTTAATGGTAATTGCCGGAGCTTTGGCACTTTTGTTGCAAAATGCGCTCGACAGTTTTCAGATTATTTTACAAATCGGGGCAGGGACAGGCTTATTATTTATTTTGCGCTGGTTTTGGTGGCGTATCAACGCTGGAAGCGAAATTGCGGCCATGTTTATCTCTTTTGCCGTTGCCATGTATTTTCAGTTTGCACATTCCTACACAGGATTACCGGAACTTACAGGATGGCAGGAGCTTATCGCCGGAGTTGTTATTACTACCATCGGATGGGTTTCGGTTACATTTATGACACGTCCGACAAATAAAGAAACGTTGGTTAATTTTTGTGAAGTTGCTCGTCCCGGCGGACCGGGTTGGCAAAAGGTAATCGAACAGGCAAGAGCCGAGGGCAACGAAGTCGAGCCGCTCGAAGATGAGGCGTGGCGTGTACCGCAAGGAGTGTTATGTATGGTGTTAGGATGCATTGCTGTGTATGGAACACTTTTCGCAACGGGATACTGGATTTACGGCAAATGGATATTGGCATCAGTGATCACTGTTGTGGTTCTGCTTGCATCAGGTTTTCT
>CAZYOD010000246.1:0-3683 GCA_964648635.1 uncultured Balneolaceae bacterium
GACTGTTTTAATAGTAAGACCTGTCAGGATCAAAATCCTTACAAAAAAATCTGCGGATACCCTTGTATAATTTAGAGTTTACCAATTATATTAATTTAATTATCATTGTCTCATCGTTAAGAATCTCATACACAGTCGGATATGGCTTCCTCCTCTAAGAAAGTAATTTATGCCGCCCTTATCGGTAACGGGCTCATTGCCATTACCAAATTTATTGCATCTGTGATAACGGGTAGTTCGGCCATGATGTCAGAGGGTATTCACTCTTCTGTGGATACGGGAAACCAGCTGCTTCTTTTATTGGGATTGAAAAAGGCCAAGAAACCGGCGGACAAAGCCTACCCTTTTGGACACGGAAAGGAAATTTACTTTTGGAGTTTCGTAGTGGCCATAATGATTTTTGCCGTCGGTGCCGGCATTTCAATCTACGAAGGAATCCACAGCCTTATGGATCCTCATCCAATAGAAAGTCCGTATGTGAATTATATTGTTCTGGGACTCGCGATGATTTTTGAAGGTTTTGCGTGGTATTTTGCTTGGAAAGAGTTTAATACTGCCCGTGGGCAGCGCGGTTATTTTGAAGCAGTTCGAAAAGAAAAAAATCCAACCACTTTTGTTGTTTTGTTTGAGGATACAGCTGCTATGCTCGGCTTAATAGTAGCCTTTATAGGTATCGCTATAGGTCAATGGACGGGCCTTCATATTTTTGACGGAATCGCCTCAATTGTTATTGGAGTTATTCTCGGGGTTACGGCGGGCTGGTTAGCCTATGAAACCAAAGGTCTGCTGATTGGAGAAAGTGCAGACCCTCTAATAGTAGATGGAGTTACTCAAATTGCTCTTCAACATCCGGCTATAAGAGGAGTAAATGAAGTGCTAACCATGCACATGGGTCCTAATTTTATACTTCTGAATCTGAGCGTTGACTTTAAGGATGCTTTGGAAATGTCCGGTATTGAAAGAGATATAGCAAAGCTTACAAAGCAAATTAAACAGGAATACCCATTGGTTAAGCGGGTTTTTATAGAAGCAGAAGAAGCAGATTCTATCAAATAGCAGTTTTATGTACAGCAAGCTCCCTTCGTTTTTCTTTTTATTTCTCTTTTTAGCAGTCGGTGAATATGGTTATGCCCAGTCACACGATGCCAAAAGTAATAGCAGCAATAACCGAGAAAGTAGTTTCATTGATCATTTTGAATGGGTAACCCCTCAACGGACCGACATCCATGAAGTCAATTTTGTCGGCGGTTACTCATTTCACTCGACCAGGGGTTTTTGGGGCAAAATCCCTGATGCCACACTCAGCATTTTTGTGCTAAGATACAATCGCAAGCTGTTCAACTTTAAAAATAAGCATATCCTTGAGTATGTTAGCGAAGTTAACTTGTCCGCTAATTATACCTTGGTTACTACACCCAGATTCAGATCAGGCTCATACACCGGCTTCGGCGCAGCACCTCTTGGATTTCAATTTAATCTGTATGATGGGAATGTTATCCAGCCTTTTTTTAAGTCTTCAGCAGGATTTATGCTATTTAATAAACGTTTTCCGGATGAGCGTGGGACTCGATTTAACTTTACCCTGGAGCTTGGCGGCGGATTGGAATTGGCAGTCGCAAAAAATTTCTCATTTACGCTTGGCTATAAATACCATCACATGTCTAACGGACAATTCGGCCAGATCAATCCGGGTATAGATTCCAATATTTTTTATACGGGTATTACCATCTTTTAGAAATATTCTTTTTAGATTGTGTCTGAATGCAATTTTTACCGGATTTGTATGTTATTATCCTGAACTAAGTCCGAAAAGGTTCCCACAAAAGTAATGAAATACTCACCCTTGTTACTGTCAGTTATTGCCCTGTTATTTGTTCTAAGCTGCGGCAAAACTGAGCCTGCCAATCAACATGAGGCTCAATCAGCAGCAGTTAGCGGGAAAGGTTATGAAACACAACCGGAGGACAGCATGAAGTACGAAGTGACAAAATCAGACAAGGAATGGCGAGAGCTCTTATCATCTTCCGAATACCGGATCTTACGCAATAAAGGAACTGAAATGCCTTACATGAACGAGTATTATAACAATAAGAAAGAGGGCATCTACTACTGTCGGGCTTGCGGACAGCCTTTATATTCATCAGAAACCAAATATGAGTCAGGAACGGGCTGGCCCAGCTTTTGGGAGCCTATTAAATCATCAGCAGTACAAGAAAAAGAGGACAACAGCTTTTTTATGACGCGTACTGAAATTGTCTGCTCGCGGTGCGGTTCTCACATAGGACATGTTTTTGATGATGGCCCCCGCCCTACCGGATTGCGCTATTGTATGAATTCAGCCGCACTCGATTTTGTAGAAATGGATCTCTCCCAAACGGATGTC
Source organism: uncultured Balneolaceae bacterium (assembly GCA_964648635.1). Taxonomy (GTDB): domain Bacteria; phylum Bacteroidota; class Rhodothermia; order Balneolales; family Balneolaceae; genus Fodinibius. Next base: position 2,384 of record CAZYOD010000246.1, read on the forward strand.
GAAAGCTTGCCTGTTAAAGAAAAAGTAGCTTCTAACGAATAAAAACTGGGTGGAAAGCTGATATTTTAGGGGAAGACGATTGTGCCCCTTTTTGAACATTTAACTTCTCTAAAAAACTGAAGTAGTTATCTAACTTTTTACCTCAGATTTTTTCAGGGTGCTATCGGCCAGCTTATCATTGTAGAAGTAAAAGAGTCCCATAGCTATGCCCCACTGTACGGCGATAGTAGCCACGGAAAAAGCACTGAGCGGATTATACCAGCTGTCGGGGGCATATGATGTAATACTGAGATATATCCACCAGATAAGCAAAGAAATTACTTCTACCGGCACTACGTATTTGATGATTACCGTCCACCATTTACCGAGTGTGTAGCGGTATTCAGCGGTGTTGACAATATTACTTCGGAACTTCTCAGGATCAAATTTGATGATTGCAAACGACATAAAAGCACCGGAGACCATCAGTCCCACCGCCCACACAAAATCCTGATTGGCCAAAATATCGGTTGAGATAGCTGACGGCATCCCAAAAAGAAAACCGGTTATACAGATAATGATAGTGGCTTTTTTACGTGAAAATCCCATATCTACAAATACACGGCTGGCCAGCTCAATCATGGAAATAAGAGAACTAAAGGCCGCAAACGTCAATCCCAAGAAGAAGAGGATGGCAAAATATTGCCCACCCGCCATTTGGTTAAATAGTTGGGGCATCCACATAAAAGTGAGTCCGGTTGATGCAGGGCCGGAGGTTTTCATGATATCGAGAATTTCTCCATTGCCCATGGAACTACCCAGAGTGCCGAAGACCGTAGAGAAAATGGTAATGGCAGCCAGCAAAGAAACAATATTATTCCCAATTCCAGTTTGGAAAGCGCTGATTGTGATATCGTCTTTGGAACGCATATAAGCAGCATACGTCAGAATTAGACCCCAGGCGGCGCCGGTATCCCACGCATTTTGAGTGAGGGCTTCTAGCCAAAGGCTTGGTTGTGCCAAGGTTGACCAATCGGGCGTGAACAGGTACTCAACGCCTGCAAAACTGCCGGGCAATGTCACGGCTCGTATCAGTGAAATGATCACGACCAGTAGCAGTGAAGGAATAAGAACTTTGTTAATTTTCTCGATGGATGATATCCCCTTGACTACGATGAAGCCGCCGAGACCCATCATCAACGCGTGAAAAACCGACGGCAAGGCTGAGCCTTGAAATCCGTACCAAACGGTTTCCGCCTGTTGCATACTTTCCGGCAAGCTGGAGGTAAGAGATTCAACGAGATAGTACAGGCACCATCCC
>CAZYOD010000247.1:0-3663 GCA_964648635.1 uncultured Balneolaceae bacterium
TAGCTTATTTTAAAACATGCCAAGTACTCCAAATTTGCATGTTTTCTTTAAAGTGATTTAATTGCTTTTCTTGAGGTATCGGTTCAAATAATCCACATATGATCCGTAAAGCAGATAGTAACTTGCAGTATTAAAAGCTACACCGTGAGCTCCCGGAGGGAAAATCTGCAGATCGACTTCCAGTCCATTGCCCGTAAGCTCGGTCATCAATTGCATAGTATTCTGTACGTGTACATTCTCATCCATAGTAGAATGCGAAAGCAAGAGACGGCCCTTTAGTTTTTTTGCGTAAGTAAGCGGCGCACTTTGTTGGTACGCTTCATTATTTTCTTTGAGCAACCCCATGTATCGCTCAGTGTAAATAGTGTCGTAGAATCGCCAGTCGGTTACCGGTGCTGTGGCTACTCCAACATCAAAAACATCGGGATGGGTAAACATGGTGTACGTCGTCATATAACCGCCGTAGCTATGCCCCCGAATGGCTATTTGACTGCTGTCAACCCAATTTTTTTCGCCCAAATATTTCGCCGTTTCGACAAAGTCGTTGGCTTCCCATTTGCCAAGTTGTTTGTAAACTACTTTTTCAAATTCTGAACCGTACCCGCCGCTACCGCGATTGTTGACATTTACAATTACATAGCCTTCTTGCGCCAAGTATTGACTCCATCCATCCGATGACCACGTATTGTACACACCCTGTGCTCCGGGACCTCCGTAAATATTAAGCAGCAGCGGATAACTTTTATCGGGATCGAAATCCACCGGCTTAATTATTGAGCCGTCAAGTTTTTGTCCATCGGAAGTGGTGAATGAGAAAAGCTCGTAAGGCGAATAAACGTGTGATTTGGTAAACTCTGTGACCGATGTATTGTCTTCGAGTACTTCCATTTTCCCATCCCTGACGCTCCACAGCTCAACCTGGGTGGGAGTAGAGATGTTAGAATAGCGATCAATGTAAAATTTACTGTTTGATCCCATAGAAATATCATGGGTGCCTTCGGCTTGGGTATGCTGTTGCTTATTTCGTCCGCTAAAGTTGACAGAGTAGAGGTGTCGTTCGAGAGGAGATTCTTCGGTGGAAGTGTAATAAATACGATTGTTTCGGTAATCTACCGAGTGAACATACGTAACCTCCCAATCGCCTCTTGTAACCTGATTTTTCTGGTTCCCCTGATAATCATAACGATATATGTGGCTCCAGCCGTCACGGTCCGAAATCCAAAAAAACTCCTTGCTGTCTTTTGGAAAGAAAAAGAGGTGGTCTATACCGGCAAAAAAGTCGAATACGTCGATCCAGGTATCGGATTGTTCTTCCATCACCAATTGATTTGTCCCATCCGAAATATCATTGAAATACAATCTTAGATGATTTTGTGCTCGATTCAGGTGTACTATAGCCAGCTTATTTTCTTCAGCCGTCCAGTAAATTCGAGGGATATATCCGTTCTCGGGGGCTTCCATCCACTTGTGGCCGCCTGTTTCTACGTTAAGCACGCCGATTTTAACTTTTGGATTTTCATCTCCTACTTTGGGATAGGGGATCTTTTCATAATTAGGGTGCTGTCCCGAATAATCGGTCATTTTAAAAATATTGACATGCCGCTCGTCGGTTTGCCAGTAGGCAATATGTTTACTGTCCGGCGACCATACCCAGGCCTGGGCCAATCCAAACTCCTCTTCATATACCCATCCAAAACGGCCGTTATAAAAATATTCTTCTGCGCTGTCGGTAAGTTGTGATTCTTCTCCTGAATCAAGGCTATACACAAAAAGATTTCCGTCTCGTTCATAGCCAATTTTGCTCCCATCGGGAGAAAGTTCTGCCGTGCGCGCATCCTTGACCAGCAGTTCCAGCGAACCATCTTCCACCGAATAAAGGTAGTAGTCAGATATACCGGATCGGCGGTATACAGGGCGGAAGTTCGACTGAAATACTAAGTGCCTGGAGTCTTTCGACCACTGAAAAGAAGAGTATTCAAAGGTAGAGTCCGAACCCGGAAAAGTGTGATTTTCGTTATTAAAAATAAGTTCATCTTTGGCAGTGGCGGGCTCGTAGGCACGAATTTCCATACTCTCGGTATCTGAATTGAACGACATGTAAGAGTACCGGTTGCCGTCGTCAATCCAGTTGACATTACGTGGTCCGTTGGATCCGCTTAGCTGACTGCTTTTAGAGAGTGCTTCTTTTACACTGGTATACTGTTCTTTTTGCTGTGAAAAGCTTTGTTGCTGTACCAGAAAGCAGAACAGTAAAATCAGAGTTAAAAACTTGCCTGTAAAAGTGTAATAGGTTTTCATATCCTTTTTATCATTTATAAATAACTTCAGCCGCTTAAGAATTAATCAAATATTAGACGCTGGAGCAAATGTAATTTAGATTCAGCTTATGAGCACTTGAAAAGCGATCATCAGTGCAACAGAGATAGTGATGGTGGTTGCTACAGTGGATGTTTTGCTTTCTTCCAATGCATCGGGAATTAGTTCGGCAAAGACCATCCAGATCATAGCGCCGCCGGCAAAGCCCAATCCCATCGGCAAATACTGACGGAAAATTTCTACAAACAGAAAGGCCGGTACTGCCATTAACGGCTGGGGCAGGCTTGAGAAGATGCTCCACAACCCTGCTTTTAAGGGAGAGGCACCACGCGGTATAAGCACCAGGCTGATTGCTAATCCCTCGGGAATATTATGCACGGCGATTGCCGTAGTGATGAAGAGCCCCAAATCGAGTCCGCCGCTGAATGAAACGCCGACACTAATCCCTTCTGTGAAGGAATGCAGAGTCATAATCCCAATGATCAGTAGAATTTTAGAGCTGTCAACCCGGCTAATATTTTTGATGGAAAACTGATTATCATATTTTTCTAAAAAATGCTGGCTGATGATGATAAAACCGAGGCCAATAACAATCCCAAAAATCGTAAACCAAAGATCGTAGTCGAGCCCCTCGTAGATTAGGCCAAAGCTGGCTGCCAGCATCAATCCCGATGCAACGGCATTCGAAATCCCCAGCCAGCTTCGGGTCAGATCCTTAATTAGGAAAAAGGGGAGTGCACCCAGACCTGTGGCTACTGCAGTAATTAAAGCGTAGAAAAAGACATCGGTTGCCGGATGTTGAAGTAGCTCTGTCATATTGAATGTAGTTTAGTGCAGCCCAATATAACGAGAGTCGTAGCTTTATCCAGTACGCGCCCAAAATTTAGAATAGGATTAAATAATCCGTTACACGTGATGAGTAACAAGTAAGGCAAAAACCCTCACTCGTTACTCTTCTCTAGTTGGTCAAATCCTCAATAATTTTATCCATCCTTTCTTCAAGTCCGGCTGTTTTCTTTTCAAAGTCAGACTTGTCAGAGAGCTTAGAATTCACACTACAGTAGAATTTGATTTTGGGCTCCGTTCCTGAAGGACGTACGGAAATGATAGAGCCATCCTCGGTAACGAATTGCAGCACGTTAGAGACAGGAAGATCTATTGCAGTTGTTGTTCCGGTTTTCAGATTATTTTCTTGCTGTGCTTTATAATCTTTGATAGCCACGACCTTTGCGCCGGCTAATGTTTCGGGCGGATTTTCACGATAATTCTTCATCATCTGGCGAATTTGCCGTGCACCTTTTCGTCCGCGCTTATACACCGATACAAGCCGTTCGCGGAAGTATCCGT
>CAZYOD010000248.1:0-3663 GCA_964648635.1 uncultured Balneolaceae bacterium
CTATATCCAGAGACATTTCACCGATTCGTTCCGCTATAAGGTGCATCTCGGAATATGCCCGGGCTTTACGTCCGTCAATATGTTGTAAAATTGAGGTTCGGGCAGAATCCAGTGTTTTATATCCTAACCTTTTGACATCGTACTGCATTAATTCCTGCCCAAACTCTTCTTTCAGGCTGTCAGCTACTCCAAAGGTGTTGGCATAAGCGTTGGTAAAATCCCGAATGCCGGCGCGCTGAGCATGTAGTGACTTGAAGGTGAAAAAATTTATCTGCTTTGCCTCATTTAAGATTTTCCGGCGTTCTTTGTCGGGATCAAATTCCGATTGATTTCGGCGATATTTGATCTCTCCGAGCCGCTTCACCAAGTATTCGCCTCCTGCTTTATATGAGATGACATCCAAAGGAGTATCGTCAAAATAGGATTGTGCCAGTTGATATCTTTCTCTATAAAAGTTTGGCACATCGGTAGCATCCCCATCTCGGAATGCGGGTAACTGTGCATTTATTTTGCTGAGCAACTTTTCTTCCTCTTTGACATAACTGGTGTAAAGACTGTCCCAGGGGTTGGGGTATCCCGATACTTGCACCGATTCCGGAAACTGAGAGCGTTGAATATCTAGTTTGAGCGAACTGCCGGGCTGAGCTACTATTGGGTAAGCTGTATCATCAATATAAAATTCAATAATTTGGGTGGAATCAACGGGGATTGAGAATTCGAAAGTATTATCTTCCGAAATAGAGATCGGAAACCGTATCTTTTCAGCGTATTTATAATGCACCGGCTGCTTGGCGATATATATATCTGAAGACCCCACATAATTTAAATTCCCGGAAATTTTTACGGAGTTTTGCGAGGAGCATCCCAAGAGAAGAACGAAGATTAATAGTGCAGAGATTCGACGGGAAAAGTAAGACATAGAAGCCGCTAAGGCAGTTTTAAACATTAAAATTTTCTAATAGTTTACTGGGTTTATGTTGTTTAAAAGCTATAAAATGGCATTTATAATTCAGTTATTCTCAAAGTGATGGTATGGGTGTAATGTTTTGTAACAATCATGTAACAGAATGCTCTTGTTATATGAACTTAAGGGAGGTAGTTAACAATTTGTTTGCTGACTTGCCAAAAAGGTTCTATTATTTAGTTTAAAATTAAACCGTTAAATAAAATTATGATCGAGAGTTTTAACAAAAAGGAACTGGAGGAGAAAATTGATCAATATATCAATGGTCAACTATCTGCCCGAGAAATCGATGAGCTGTGGGCTGAGTTAATTCAGGATGGTTACCACTTGGATTATCTCAAAAGTGCCGCCAACCTTAAGGCAGTTATCGAGCAAAAGAGAGAGGCGCGAAGAGTAAATAGCGCGAAAAGATATTGGTATTATGCTGCAGCAGCTGTTGTGGCATTGCTTATCGGTGTGCTTGGCGTAATGAATTTATCTACCCAAGACGGTACGGCTGTACAGCCGGTTTCCAGTATAGAGCTTGATTATTATCGTTCCGGGGATGGTACCCTTGATACGGTTGATGAATCCGGAATTATTCGAGATGCAACCAGGCTTGCCAATACGGGTCGTGTAAGCGAAGCTATCTCACTATTGGATGCAGAATTAGAAAAGGCTACAGAACCTGCCTGGATTGGTGAGTTGAGTCTTAATTTAGGTACGCTTCATTATAATGAAGGAAATTATAATGAGGCTATTAGCTATTACAGCACAGTCATTTCGAATAAAGATCATATTGATGTTCTGATGCTGGAAAAAGCTTACTGGTATACAGGTAATGCTTACTTTCACATGGACAAGCTTACCGAAGCGCGCGCTAACATTGAAGAGGCGTACAAGCTAAACGGTGCCTATCGCCGAGTTGCTAAAAGCTATTTGAATGCTCTGGCTGATTAATAATCGACTGCTAGCAATCTGCTGGATTTAGTGCTGTCAATAAAAGGTTATTAGGCAGCTTGCTTTCTTCGTTTCTTGAAGATAATTTCATTTTCTGCAAGATAGGATAAGCCGGCCATCAGTAAGAAGTAAAGGATAAAAATGCCCGCCATAGCCAAATTTTTATTTTGGTTGGGTTCTACCACGGGATCAGTATTGCCAATAAGCATATAAGGTCCCCAAAAATGCGGGTCCGCATTTTTATTAGTTAAGAAGTATCGCTTTGTCTCTTGCAGGGCTTCTGCTTTTGATTTACCCTGATTTAGTTGTTCATAAAAATGGATTGCAAAATCGGAGGCCAATTTATCATTGACCGACCACAAGTTAAGTACTAGTGAATTTGCTCCGGCGTAACGAAGGGCGCGACTCATGCCCATGATCCCCGTGCCCTGTATGTACGGACCTGAGCCAGACTCACAAGAATTCAGCATAATCATATCGTTGCTCAGATCCAGCTCGAAAAGCTCATAGGCAAAAACTTGGTCGTTAAAAGTACTGTCCGCCGAATTGCCGGTGTTGCTTAAATATATTGTAGAAAACATGGGATCACGTTCCGATACTTCGCTGTGAGTAGCAAGGTGGATAATACGAGCTTGAGGTGCTGTTTCTGCAAAGCTGGATTTCGTGGAGTGTTTATTTATATACGTTTGAACATTTGTAAGGTTTGTAAGCCTGTTTGCAATGGTGTTCACTTCAGTTTGAGCAAAGGGCAGCGGGACCAGTGACTTCTTGTTAAAACCATCAAAGTTTGATACACCGTAACCAACATAATTGAGTTTATTTGGTGCAGGTCGATTTTCGGTACCTGATTGAAATTCATTTAAAGAGGTCAAATACTGAGTGCGAAAATCTTCTATCACATATCGTGTCTCACCATAACTGTACCTGTATGTGGGTTTTTCAAGAGGAAGAATATCAATAGGCAGCTGATATAAGTAGCTGTCCGGGATTAAAGTAATTTGTTCTATATAATCGGGAATCTCGTCCAGCTCAAGAATCTGTGATATTTTATACAGTGAATCGAGATTGGTTTTGTGAGTTGCTATTTGTTGCACCGAATTGGATAACAGGTCCCGAAGTTCTGAATCTAAAGGAATAGTATTTATAGTGACATTAGAGCGGGATATTTGAGCTATATAGTACTGATCATTGAGTTCGGTAATATGAAATACAAGTTCGCGGCCGGACAGATTGTTTTGTACTTCCCGTACCGAAATCGGATCAGAGTCGGCATCTTCGGTAAGTTTGCTGTCCAACTTGCGTTTCTTCAGTTGTAATTTGCTGATCGTTTGTCTTAGTTCAAACTGGCGGCTTTCTGAAGCCGTCAAAAGCTTTTTTCGCGTGGCATCCAGCTGACCTGTTAACCTTTTGTATTCGGTAAGTTCCGATTCATTTAGCAAGCTGGACTTAACGAGCGGATTCTGATAAATCGAGGCATTATTAATTGTTTTCAGTAGATCCAGCTTTTCAACCGCTTTTTCCAGCTCACCGTTTTTCATGAAAATGGATACCGCCAGCTCGAAGGCATCAAGGTATTCATCCTCAACATGCCAAAATCCCGATTTTAAATCAGCGCTGCTTTTAGCCCGAACTACCACTTGATCTAAGGAAGGCTCCAATATACTTATTGCTTCTCCTGGATTTCCGGTCCTTGCCAGGTAATCAGCTTCTACAGTCTTTGCTTTTATGAGTTGTTGAAAATCAAGTTGCTCAAGATCCAG
>CAZYOD010000249.1:0-3657 GCA_964648635.1 uncultured Balneolaceae bacterium
GCAGCCTTTCCTGCAATCAGCAGGGTGCGCGGCTCAACATCCGCATCGGGATTTTTCTTTATGCGATTGTACAGCGCAATAGCATGCATGATCGCCAGAAGCTGACGCTTGTATTCGTGAATCCGTTTAATGTGAATATCAAAAATAGATTCCGGATCAACGGTTTCTCCCAAATTCTCCTGTATATAATCCGCAAGCTTCTGTTTGTTACGCAGCTTTATCGCCCTAAACTCTTCTTGGAAAGTTTCATCATCGGCAAACTGCTCTATCTGTTTCAGCTGATCCAGATCGGTAACCCAATCATCGCCGATACGATCGGTAATTAAATCCGCCAACTCGCGATTACACTGACGCAACCAACGGCGCGGGGTAACCCCGTTGGTGACATGCGTAAACTTATCGGGAAAATGATCATGGAAATCATTAAAAATCGTTTTCTTCATCAAATCGCCGTGGAGTTCAGAAACCCCGTTGATTTTTTTTGCACCGATAGCGCCCAGGTTTCCCATCCGCACCCGGGCATTCATCTCTTCGCTGATCACCCGCATGCGTTGCTTTTTTTTCTGATCGTCAGTTTTAACCTCAATGGAATTCAAAAATCGCCGGTCGATCTCTCTGATAATCTGCATGTGACGCGGCAGCAGGTTCGACATCAGTGACAGCGGCCATTTCTCCAGAGCCTCGGGCATCAGCGTATGGTTGGTGTAGTTGATGGTCTGAGAAACAATTTTCCAGGCCGGCTCCCATTTTAGTCCTTCCTGATCCATCAAGATTCGCATCAGCTCGGGAATGGCCAAGTTAGGGTGCGTATCATTGCATTGTACGGCCATTTGATCGGGAATTTTGCGCATGTCGCTAAACTGTTTCTTAAAGCGATTCATGGCATCCTGAAGCGAAGCCGAGACCAAAAAATATTCCTGCTTCAGTCGCAGCTCTTGTCCCTTAAAAACTTTATCGTTGGGGTAGAGGACACGCGAAATATTTTCCTCCAGCAGATTATTACGGACCGCATCGATGTAGTCGCCTTGGTTAAAACTTTTCAGGTCAAATCCTTCGTCTGAGGTTGCTTTCCAAAGGCGCAGATTGTTAACCACCTCATTACGGAATCCGGGTATGGGCGTATCATACGCCAGCGCCGTAACATTGTGGGTATTCACCCAGTTGAAATGAAGTCGTCCGTTCTCCTCGCTGGTCGCTGTTTCACCGTAGAATTTAACCGTAAATTTTTTCTTTGGACGCACTACGCTCCAGGGATATCCGTACTGCAGCCAGAGATCCGGTTTTTCTACCTGCCAGCCGTTTTCGATATCCTGATCAAAAATGCCGTAGTCATAGCGAATGCCGTAGCCGAGCGCCGGAACACCGAGTGTAGCCATGGAATCCAGATAACAAGCCGCCAGTCGACCCAGGCCGCCGTTGCCAAGTCCCGCATCCACTTCGGCCTCGCGTAATTCATCGTAATCAAGCCCCAGCTCTTCAATGGCATCAGCAGCCACATCCTGCAAACCTAAATTAATAAGCATGTTATCCATCAGTCGACCGATTAGATACTCCATCGACAAATAATACACGCGCTTGGAATGGTTCTGGTAGTAGCTTTGCTGGGTTTTGATCCAACGATCATGCAGACGATCCATTACGGCCAAAACCACGCTGCGGTAATGGTCCCATTCAGTGGACGAAAAGTGGTCTTTGGCAAGTGTGTAGTGGAGATGTTGTTGGATGTCTTCGCGAAAGGAATCGACATCCATTCCGGTGCGGGGATTCATTGAGGTGCCTGTGGACATTTTATCTTGTTAAATTCTGGACGATTGCTAGAATCAATTAATAAGGAAAATGCCAGAATTAAAAATGGAAGAGGTTGTAACTTAAATGTACAGTGACGGTGGTTCTATCCCTTTCGGTAAATGCCGTAATCCGGCTTAAAGCCTGGACGTGTAAGATTAGATGGCAGGTCAAGTTCAAGGAATCCCTGGTAGGCGTTGGTCGCTACAAAATCCTGCTCAAAAATACCGTACACTGCCGAACCGCTGCCGGTCATTGAGGCATAGACAGCGCCGAATTCATACATCTGGTCTTTGAGGTTGCCCGCCACATGAATACGCGGAAAAACCGCCTGCTCCAACTCGTTGGTCAACATATATTGCCACTCGTCGATCTCAGTTTGGGTAAGGATTTTCTTGAGATCGAAATCGGTTTCAGGGTTCGGCTCGCAATATTCGTACGCCTCGGCCGTGCTGCTCTGTTCATCGGGAAAGCAGGTAACAATCCAAAAGTTAGGCTGGATATCCAGCGGTTCGATTTCATGACCAATGCCTCGGGCAATGCCGGTTTGCCCCTTGATAAAAAATGGAATATCGGCCCCGAGGTCGCGGCTCAAATCGATAAGTTCATCGTCGCTTAAGCCCATCTGCTCAATTTTGTTGAGCATTCGAAGCGTCAGCGCGGCATTGCTGCTGCCGCCGCCCAGACCGGCACCGGCAGGAATGCGCTTATCCACCTGAATCAAATAGTTGCTTTTGAGTCCCACGTAGCGATCGAGTGCCCGAATTGCTTGATTTATAAGATTGCCTTCATCCGTGGGAATATGCTCATCGCTGAGATCCAGTTTCATTTCCGGGGCTTTGCTAACCTCAAAATGGTCGCGCCACTCCAGAAAACAGAAACCGGTTTCTATGGCATGATATCCGGTGGGCAAACGCTCCAGAACGTGCAGTCCCAGATTTATTTTAGCATACGAATCGGCGATCCAGGTTTCGTTGGACATAGATATTTAACTACTGCAGGGTTTATTAATTTTTCAAAAATTGATCTTTTATATCCATCATATAATCATAAGCGGCATCATGCTCGTTGGGAATTTCTCCATCCAAAATAGCCTCTTTGATTGTATCTTTGATATCTCCGATAACCGGGCCGGGCTCCAGGTTTAGCGCTTCCATGATTTCATCACCACTTATCGGATTCGTCCAGTTTCGAATGCGGTCCTTTTGCTCAACCTCTATAATTTTCTGTTCAACGTAATCAAAATTCTTGTTGTACCGCTTAACCTTGTAGTCGTTTTTGCTTGTAATGTCTGCGCGGCAAAGCATCATTAGGTCATCAATATCATCGCCGGCTTCGTAGATCAGACGGCGAACGGCACTGTCTGTTACTTCATCAGAAACCAGTGCAATGGGACGCAAGTGCAGGCGGACCAGTTTGCGCACGTACCGCATGCGTTCATCCAGCGGAAGCCCGAGACGGCGAAAAATATTTTTGACCCATTTTGCGCCAATTGCATCATGACCGTGGAATGTCCAGCCGGTTCCCTTTATAAATTTCTGCGTCGCCGGCTTTGCGATGTCGTGCAAAATTGCCGCCCATCGTAACCAAAGGTCACCCCCCATTTCGGCAACATTATCTAGCACTTTTAGGGTATGCCAAAAATTGTCCTTATGACGCACGCCGCGCACCTCTTCCACGCCGTGTAACTTTACCATCTCGGGAAAGAAGTGCTCCAACAAACCGGTCTTGAACAAATGATTAAAGCCGATAGAAGGTTTGGGTGCCATTACAATTTTGTTCAGCTCTTCGATAATGCGCTCTTTGGATATAATTTCGATACGTCCGGCCATCTTTTCTATGCTGCGGTAGGTCTGCTCTTCGATATCGAAC
>CAZYOD010000250.1:0-1837 GCA_964648635.1 uncultured Balneolaceae bacterium
AAGTACTTAAAATTTCAGCTTTTCCTTCTCGTATAACGATATCATGCTCATAGTGAGCAGAAACTTTCTTATCGGCAGTAACTACCGTCCAGCCATCATCCAGAGTTTTAACTTTCCAGGAACCCAAAGTAATCATCGGCTCAATTGCCAAGGTCATACCTGATCGCAATCGGTCTCCCCGGCCACGTCGACCAAAATTAGGCACCGATGGATCTTCATGCAGGGACTTCCCGAGCCCATGGCCTACCAGATCTCGCACTACGCCAAATCCTTCTTTTTCGCAGTGGGTTTGCACGGCATTGGAAATATTACCAACCCGGTTCCCATGAACTGCTTGCTTAATACCTTGGTAGAGAGATTCCAGCGTGGTTCGAAGTAAGTGAATTTTCTCATCCTCACATTCACCAACCGCAAAGGTATAAGCATGATCTCCGAAATACCCGTCCTTTTCAACCCCGCAATCGATAGAGACTATGTCACCTTCTTTTAAGACTCTTTTTTCGCTGGGAATTCCGTGAACAACCTCTTCGTTCACCGAGATACACAACGTTGCAGGGAACGGGTTATTTTTCGGACCGTATCCTTTAAAAGCCGGGCGAGCATTATTTTTTTTGATAAACTCTTCAGCGACCCTGTCCAACTTAGCCGTTGTAACGCCGGGTTCTATATGTCTTGCGACTTCACCCAGTGTGCGGGAAACGATCTGTGCGCTTTCGCGTATTTTCTCTATTTCAGATTCGCTTTTGAGATAAATCATTATGCCCTGCGACGACCCTTCATCTTACCCGTCTTCATAAAGCCATCGTAATGACGCATCATAAGGTGGCTTTCAATCTGTTGAAGCGTATCCAATGCAACACCTACAATAATGAGTAGACTGGTTCCGCCATAGAACAGAGCAAATCCCGGGGTGACCCCCATACGCGCTGCAATAGCCGGCATAATAGCGATGATTGCCAAAAAGATCGATCCCGGCAATGTTACCTTCGTCAGGATGTTATCAATAAACTCAACGGTTTGATTTCCTGGGCGAACTCCGGGTATAAATCCACCTTGACGCTTCATCGTATCGGCCATTTCGCGAGGATTAACCGTAATGGCTGTATAAAAGTATGTAAAGAACACGACAATGATTCCAAAAATAAGGGAATATGTAATTCCAGTAAAATCACTAGACCAAGCCGTCAACATTTGTACTGTTGCGTTGTTAGGGAAAAACGTCCCTATCGTGCTTGGAATAAACATAATAGACTGTGCAAAAATAATAGGCATTACCCCTGCCGCATTTAATCGCAACGGCAGATATTGGGTAGTACCGCCATAAACCTTACGTCCCACAACTCGCTTCGCATATTGCACGGGAACCTTGCGTACCCCCTGGGTTAATAATACAGAGGCTGCAATTACTAGTATCAGCGCAGCAATTTCAACAATTACGATGATCATATTTCCTTTAGTGGTAACCTCGTTAATCAGGTTCGTGGGGAGTTGCGCTATAATACCGATCATAATGATAATGGAAATACCGTTACCAATTCCACGATCGGTTATACGCTCACCTAACCACATCACGAAAGTAGTTCCTGCCGTCAAAATAATCATTGACGTGAGCACGAAAGTAAAGTTACTTACCACAATGGCGCTTGATGATGTTGCCATCAGGTTAATTGCAAATCCAATCGACTGAACTAAAGTAATTCCAACAGTTCCATAACGAGTAAGCCGATTTATTTTGCGGCGCCCTTCTTCCCCTTCACGCTGCAACTTCTGGAAATACGGAACAACCGCCCCCATCAGCTGGATAATAATAGCGGCAGTAATATAGGGCATAATTCCC
>CAZYOD010000250.1:1847-3654 GCA_964648635.1 uncultured Balneolaceae bacterium
GTGCAAATACTCCGGCACGAGAAAATGCACCACCAACAAACATATCAAAAAGACCAAGCAAGCTCGAAGCATCTCCTGCTTGCTGGGTAAGTTGACTTGCATCTACCCCAGGAAGCGTAACAAAACTTCCAATACGGTAGACCATCAAAATACCAATAACATAGAGGATGCGATTTTTCAGTTCCTCTATTTTAAATATGTTCCGAAAGTTTTCGACTAAACTCATTTAGAAGGTGGCTATTGTTTAATTATCCTTTACAAATGTAATGCTTCCACCGGCTTCTTCAACTTTTTTCTGAGCTGATTCACTGGCTTTATGAACCTCAATTTCAATGGAAGCTTCGATATCACCATCGCCCAATAGCTTAACTAAATCGCCTTTACCAATTAAGCCCGCATCGCGAAGATCACTTAGAGTGATTTTATCTTCCAGCTTATCGTGCTCAATAAAAAGCTGAATGGTACCTGTGTTTACAGCTACATACTCTGTGCGGAAATTATTGTTAAATCCCCACTTAGGAATGCGCCGCTGTAAGGGCATCTGTCCACCTTCAAACCAAAACTTTTCTTTAAAGCCACTTCGTGAACGCTGGCCGTTATGTCCTTTCCCAACGGTGTGGCCTCCTCTGCCGGAACCTTGTCCACGGCCAATTCGCTTAGCCTTTTTCTTATTCGGTTCGGGAGCTTTTAAATTACTTAAATCCATCGTTTTTGCAGTTAAATTCCTTAGATCTATTAGCCTTCAAACACTTTGTTTAGCGATACTCCTCGTCGTTGAGCAACTTCTACTGGATCTGTAAGATTTTTCAATCCATTATAAGTTGCTTTAACCATATTATGCGGGTTTGATGACCCAACGGATTTTGTCAGGATATTTTGCAGTCCCGCAATATCGAGCAATGCTTTAACGGGTCCACCCGCGATAACACCGGTACCCTCGGAAGCAGGGCGAAGAAGAACTTCACCGGCTCCTTCTTTACCGGTTATAGTATGATAGATACTACCGGTTTTAGTCATCGGAACTTTTATCAAGTTCTTTTTAGCATTATCAAATCCCTTTTGGATAGCATCGGAAACCTCGTTTGCTTTTCCAAGACCGTGTCCTACAACACCGTCTTTATTTCCAACAACCACGATAGCATTGAAGCTAAAGCGGCGGCCACCTTTCACTACCTTAGAGACACGATTAATATGAACCAGCTTCTCTTCAAGGTTCAGATTTGTAGGCGTTATGTTATGTCGTCTTCTTATTTTAGGCATAATAATTCTGTTTAAAAGTCTAATCCACCTTCGCGAGCACCTTCTGCCAGTGCTTCAATTACGCCGTGATATTTGTATCCACTTCGATCAAAAACGGCTTTATTAAGTCCTTTGTCATCAGCAAGTTTTGCCAAGTGTTTTCCAACAATTTCGGCAGCTTCCTGCTTTGGTTTGTCTTTAATATCATCAGCAATTTCATTCGTCTGGGTTGAAACAGCCACTAAGGTCTGCCCCCTCAAATCGTCAACTAGCTGTGCATACACATGCTTGTTACTTTTGTAAAGATTAAGCCGTGGACGATCGGCCGTACCGCGAACCGTTGCACGTATACGGCGACGTATTTTATCTCGTCGTAATTCTTTTGTTTTCTTATCCATCGTAAATAAATCCTATTAAGCTTTAGCAGCCGATTTACCAGCTTTTCTACGAACCCACTCATCAACGTATCGAATTCCTTTGCCTTTGTAGGGCTCCGGCGGACGCAGTGAGCGAATTTTAGCGGCAACCTGACCAACTAATTCTTTGTTAATTCCAGATACAATAATCA
>CAZYOD010000251.1:0-3603 GCA_964648635.1 uncultured Balneolaceae bacterium
TGCCCCATCCGGAATTGTTATTCCAGTTACTGCCATTTGTCGCCTCGTATAAGTCCATAAGCGCCTGACGATCACCTTCTACACTAGAGTCAGTATCTTTATCGCCACTGTCACTAGACTTTGTACTAAAAGTGTAAACAGATGACCAGTTATAAGGATCACCATCCTCTAATGCTTGTACTCTCCAGTAGTAACTTTGTCCATTGTCGAGTCCTGAGATACTTACAACATTATCAGTTACATTATCATCAACTACAGGAGTGTTAAAGGAACTGCTAGGCGCTACCTGTACTTGATACTGATTAATACCTGAGAGTTCTTCCCATTCTAATGTTGGACTTGTAGATATATCAGAAGCACCATCTGAGGGAGAAACGAGCGTTACCGAAGCTGTTTGTTCAGAATCGGCTTGTGTCTCAAAATTATAAACTTCAGACCATTGCGTTTCTTCACCGGATATAACCGGCTCCACTCTCCAATAGTAGGTTGTAGCAAGATCCAAATCAGAAGTCTGATATGAGGTAGATTCAGCTTCTTCATCAGCAATTATAGAAGTGAAACTTTCGTCGGTAGCAACCTGCACTTTATAAGCTGATGCATTCACAACAGCCGTCCACTGCAATTCTACATTGGTAGAGCGGTCGGTGGCTCCGTTCTCAGGACTCTTCAAGTCTGTTGTAATAGGTTCCGGATTATCCGGCTCTTGCATAGTGGTAAACTTCCAGGTAACAGACCAAGGCCCCTGCTTCTGACCTGCAATTGGTCGCACTTGCCAGTGTATGGTTGAATTGTAGGGAAGTCCCTGAACATCAAATTCTGTAGAGGAAGTAACACTATCTACAATGATCGAAGAAAACTTCCTATCTCCTGATAATTGAATTTGATAGGATTCCGCTCCCTCAACTTCTTCCCATTTGAAAGAGGTAGAAGTTGGTTGTTCTGAATTATTCCCGGGAATAATCATATTTGTTTTTTTTAGATATTTTTACCATGTTATTTTTTCAAGATTTACGTTGGAATCGGAGTCGGTAGATGAGCTTGTTGAACTGATCGAATCATTACATTGAATAAATGCAAAGAGTATAAAAATACCCGTCAGTAGATGTAGTATGGTAGATCTCATTATCTTATGAGTTTTTGGGGTTAGAGGACAAGAAATCGGGGTTGGATTTCTTGTCGTGGCCGTCTTACTTATAGTTAAGTGCAATAATTACAACCTTTTAGCAATAATTATTACAAGATCTATCATACTTACAACTACAGGCATTGTTCCAATTTTCCTAAATGAAATTAGAACAATTACTACTGGGAAAATAAAGGTGTGCCTCCCATGCTTTTAGAAAGAAATGCGATCCTAGAAAG
Source organism: uncultured Balneolaceae bacterium (assembly GCA_964648635.1). Classification (GTDB taxonomy): domain Bacteria; phylum Bacteroidota; class Rhodothermia; order Balneolales; family Balneolaceae; genus Fodinibius. The sequence continues at coordinate 1,363 of CAZYOD010000251.1, forward strand.
CGAGGCAGAAGACGGGAAAATAGAGATCTAAATACATCGGAAATCAAGGAATTGAACCCGAAATGTTCAGATTTTGGAAAAGGTTTGTAATAAAAACTTGTATTAGATGTAATATAAAATGAGAATCAAGCCAATAAATCCTTTAAATACCTGGGTTATTTATTCGCCATCCATCTTTTATACCACATTTGAAACATTAGCAATTTCCATATAAGGGGGGCATAATGGAGCTTGTTATTTTTAAACAACTCAACCTGCTTTAATAGGAATGGCGTATTAAGCAGACCCGAAGTAGAAAGCTCTTCTTTATTTAAATACTCATCGATCAGATAGGAAAGGTCGCCTCGAAGCCAGGAATAGATGGGCAGCGAAAAACCGGACTTAGAACGATTCATCATCTCTCGAGGCAAGTAATCATATACAATGTCTTTTAAGATTCTTTTTTGGGTGACACCATCATACTTATAAGAGAGAGGTAATCGCGCGGCGAACTGAAGCAATCGGTGATCCACCAACGGAACCCTTCCCTCGAGTGAAACCGACATTGTAGCACGATCTACTTTTGTAAGAATATCGTTTTGCAAATAGCTCTGATAATCAACAGCCAAAGCAACTTCCAAGGGGTCGTGGAATCCGGCTGTATCAATATTGAATTTCGTTTTGTATCCTCCTGAATTATAATTGAACAAACGATCCGAATAGGCTTGTGGAAGGCTGTTAATTAAACGAAACAATTCAGCAACTTGTAAAAACTCATCTCCATTTAATGACTTCGATAATCCATCCAACTTATGTTTTAAAGCCGCTCGGGAAGGCGGAATCAAGGTTGACAGACCCGAAAACAATATCCTGGACGAAGGCTTCAGGACATCCGGGATTCTATTCATCCAATGTATTTTTTTCTTAAGCTCCGAATACGAATTATATCCGGCAAACAACTCATCCCCGGCATCTGCTGAGAGTGCCACCGTTACATGTTCTCTCGCAAATCGGCTCACCAACATTGTTGGAATTGCCGAACTATCCGCAAATGGTTCATCATAGTAGTAAGGAAGCGAAGGGATTATTTCCTGAGCTTCCTCGGTTGTACATGTAAACTCATGGTGGTTTGTACCAAGATATTCAGCAGTCTTCTTAGCAAAGGGCGCTTCGTTATTTCCCTCCTCAAAACCTATGGTAAATGTTTTCAACTGTGTGTTACTGGTTTTTTGAAGAATCGCAGCAACCGCTGTGCTGTCAAACCCTCCGCTCAAAAACACCCCTACCGGTACGTCGGCTATCATCCGATATTGAAATGCGGATTTCAGGAGCGAAAACAGTTCTTTTTTCGCATCTTCATAGCTGATTTTCAGCTTGGGCTGCCGGTAGTAATCAATAGGATTACATTAGGTTTTGTTTCTTACCTGCTTCTCAGGAATATCGTAGACCAGATAACTGCCGGGTTCAAGTTTGTGGGTATTTTCAAAAATAGAATATGGGGTAGGTATATATCCAAAGTCGAAATAAGATCGGAGAGCCTGACGGTCGATATTTTTTTTAAATGAAGGATGCTTTATCAACGCCTTTAATTCAGATCCGAACAGGAACAAGTTTTCTTGGTTATAATAAAAAAATGGTTTAATCCCCCCACGATCCCGAAACGCATACAGTTTTTTTTGATTTCTGTCATAGATGACAAAGGTGAACATCCCAATGAATTTTTCAACGCAATCTACCCCCCACTCATCAAAAGCATGAAGGATCATCTCTGTATCAGATGTGGATTTGAACCGATGCCCGAGGCTATGGAGTTCTTTTTTGATTTCGCGGTAATTGTATATTTCTCCATTAAAAACAATAGATAAGTGCTTGTACTTCATCGGCTGATGGCCACCGGGACTCAAATCAATAATGGATAGCCGTGTTTGACCCAATCCTATAATTACCGAATCATCAGAGTACAACTCCGTGCCGGAATCATCCGGGCCTCTGTGGTTAAGCGTTGACACCATTTGATTTAATACACGCTCAGATGTTTTTCCCTGAAAATCAATAAAGCCGGTAATACCACACATGGTTACTCTCCCTGAATCATAAGTTCACCTAGTTGATCACTTGACAAAAATTCTACATCGGGAAATTTTTTAACGATGCCTTTCAAGAGTGTTTTTAAAAGTTTAAGATTTTTCCTCCTGTTTTCCGGATTAATACTTCCCATATAATTCACACGGTGCGAGCTTATAATAGCCGGTTTGTTATAAC
>CAZYOD010000252.1:0-3589 GCA_964648635.1 uncultured Balneolaceae bacterium
TTGTCGCCTTTTGCGCCTCATATTGCCGAAGAGCTGTGGCGAAAACTGGGACATGAGGATACCATTGCCTACGCCGACTGGCCTGAGTTTGTTGAGGAATACTTAGTGTCCGACACTCAGCTGTATCCTATCCAGGTGAACGGAAAAGTGCGTGGTGAAATAAACGTTCCTCGAGATAGAGCCCGGGACAAAGAGTATGTTCTCTCAGAGGCGAAATCCGAAGGAAATGTGAAGAAATATCTGGAAGATGGAAAGTTGGTGAAAGAGATTTTTGTCCCCGAGCGAATTGTAAATCTTGTGGTGAAGTAAGAAAAATTAGCAAGACGTTTACTCAGCCGACGGCAACACCAGCCGCTGATTAATCTTGCACCGCCGCTCTGCTGCGGTGTGGATCAGACTAGTAGTCCAATCCGGGCTGAGTAATCTCGTAATCTTTTTCCTCCTTGGATTTTTCAACCATCTCCGCTACATCTTCCAGCATCTTCTCGGCATCGTAAACGATTCCATCCTTGATGGTATATTCAATTCCGCCGATTCGAACCGGCTCATTATTCTCATTCACGTGAATTGCTCCGGTGCCGTATAGCGTTTTTAAGTTTTTAAGGGGATTGGCATCCACCAATACCATGTCGGCCAGCTTGCCCACTTCAATGGTCCCGATTTGATCATCCATATTTAGCACTTCAGCCGCTTTTAGAGAGGCAGACTGAAAAATTTCCAACGGATGAAAGCCGGCTTCGCGAAACATCTCCATCTCCTGGATATATCCAAAGCCATACAATTTATAGATATAACCGGCATCCGAACCCAGCGTTACGCGTCCGCCACGGTTTTTAAATTCGTTGACAAACTGGAACCAAAGGTTGAAGTTTTCTTTCCAGTTCACCTCCTGTTCAGTTCCCCAGTTAATCCAGTACGATCCGTGAGAAATGCGGCTGGGTTTATAAAAATCCCAAAGAGAGGGAAGGGTGTATTTCTCATGCCATTCGGCACGACGCTGGGCGCTTAGATCGCGGCTGGCTTCATAAATGGTAAACGTCGGATTCAAAGTGATATCGAGTTCCAGCATCTCGTTCATCACGCTGTTCCATTTTTCACTGTACGGCTTGGCCGCCTGATTCCAGAGCTTACCGGCTTCCTCAAAACGGTGCTCTTCATTACTATAGTTATAATCCAAAGGATAATTCTGTATTTCCTGATCGGTAAATAGCGCCTCGGGAATACCATACCAATGGGTGATACTCGTAAGTCCCAATCGGGCGGACTCAAGAGCGTTATTATAGACCACACGTGTTTGGGCGTGATGGGTCATCGTGCCGAGTCCCAGCTTATTAGCTTCATCGATAGCAGCGGCATAAATGGGCTTTTGAGCTCCAAAAAACTTGATGCCGTCGGCTCCCTGGTCGGCAATCATCTGTACCCATTCGCGTGCCTGATCGGGAGTGGTAATCTGTCTGTCATACCCCATCCCAAAACCGATATAAGAGAAGATACGCGGAGCTGCTATCTCATTAATTTGGCTGCGCTCTTTTTGTCGTAGCGTCCAGTCCATCCCGTTAAAAGAACCGGGTTCGCGGACCGTGGTAATGCCGTGAGCCATCCAAAGTTTATACACATATTCTGCAGGCGTACCCTGCGCTTCACCGCCGGTATGGGCATGCATGTCAATAAAACCGGGAAGTAGATACATCCCTTCTGCATTAATTTCATGGGTATTTTCGTCTGCTTGGGGACGCCGGTCCTCATTAATGGGAACGCCGGGATAACCCACCGACTGCACCGAAGCAATTTTGTTGTCCTCAACAACAACATCGACGGGACCGCGGGGTGGAGAACCTGTGCCGTCAACTAATGTAACACCGCGAATAATCAGCCGGTCAAACGGACCTTCGCCCATCGTTCGGTCGGGTGCTTCCTGAACCTGTGCATTTAGGTGTGTTGTAAAGCAAATGATGAAAATCAGAAGGGAGGTAAAAAATCGTTTCATGAACATAGATATAAATTTGCTTGTAATGATGAAGTTAATACTGTTTAAAAGTCAGAATCAGCCAGCAATACCACTTATTGTGTCATATGTCTAATATTACCCTTAACTGTGTGGAGTAAATGTAATTAAGAAGCAGCCATCCAACAGTAAAAATATTTTAAGAAGATCACAACAGGATGGCTCCTTCGTGCTTAAGAAGGTAACGTTTTTTAGGGATGCCGCCGCTATATCCGACTAAGCTATTATTTGCACCTATCACGCGGTGGCAGGGAATGATGATTGGGATTGGGTTTTGTCCATTGGCTTTACCTACTGCCCTCACTTTATTGGGATCGCCCAGTATTTGGGCCAGTCTCCCGTACGAGGTAGTTTGTCCAAACGGAATTTGTCGTAAAACCTCCCATACTGACTTTTGAAACTCTGATCCCCGTGGTTTTAGAGGCACCGAAAAAGAGGAGCGTTTTCCGGCAAAATACGCTTTCAGCTCGGCAGCAGCTTGTTCAAGAACAGGATGTGCTGAACCGGAACTTTCATCAGGTTCGTTTTTTAGAAAAGTGATGCGGCTTAATGCGTTATCGGTTGCTGAAAGTTCCAACCCGCCAATAGGAGATTTAAAAAAGTAATTCATATAAGAGATGTTAATAGTTCACAAAAAAATACGACTTTTTTGTAACAAATGGGGTGGATCATACTCTTGCAAACAGAACGCACTATTTTGTCTCTCTAGACCCTATCTAGTGAAACTAGAACACTTGTTCTAGTTTTAGTCAACTAGTCACTCCTAAATGCTGAAACCTAAAGCACGGGGCCTCAGGACTGATACTCCTGAGGTCCTTTCTTTTTTAAATTTAGGGATAGGATATCATAAAAAAAGCCCACTGATAATCAGCGGGCTTTACGATCGAGATAGATTTATGGTTATTGCTCAGTAGGAGTTTGCTGTTGCATGCCTCCCTGACCACCTTCTTCGCTCATTTTTTCCTGCATAACTTGGCGAAGTTGTTGTTGCAATTCAGGATCTTGCTGGGCAGCACGACTAATTTCCTGGAAGCGTCCCATTTCTATGCCTTCCTCTTCAATTGCTGCTGCGACATCTTCCTGAATTCCGGCTTGAGCTTCCTGAATTGCCTGTGTAGCGCTTTCAAACTTATCCATATCAGCTTCACTTATATCATCGGCAGCTCCGGTTTCTGCTCCTTGGGCTCCTTGACCCATTTGCTGTGATTGGGCAATTTTCTGATAAGTCTTAATGTCCAGCCCTTCGTCTTCGATAAGACCCACCATTTTCTGCTGAGCTTTCATTTGAATTTGTTGCGCGGCCATAGCGGCATCGGCAAAAGTATTGGCTTCTTCATCAGACAGATCAACCGTTGGAGCTGATTCTTGCATTTGTCCCAGCGGATCCTGTTGGGATGGTTGCTGTTGCTGAGACTGTTGCGGTTGTTGGGGCGCCTCCTCTGCGCTGTCGCTTTGACATCCGATGAGAACGATCGCCAAGATAATTGAGGATACGTATTTAAGGGTAATATTCATTATGCTTTAAGATAGATTCATGTTTTGATGCACTTGATTTTGCGAACGAGTGGAAAGTAGTTTTATTCC
>CAZYOD010000253.1:0-1976 GCA_964648635.1 uncultured Balneolaceae bacterium
ATAAGGGTCACCAAGCCTTAGGTTAAAGGGCTCTTCTGAAGAATCTGAGGAGGTATTTTTTCTTTGATCTTCTTCCTTACTCATATCCTGTTTTGTTTGGATTCAGACTGATTGTCCTTTGCTCTGATATCTTTTCACCGACCGATTCAAAAAGGTTTAACAAGCGCATGAAAGGAGGCTTGCTCTACTATTCTGTACCCCGATTCCTCTCTAACTTGATTCAATGCACCTTGAATCTTATACCATTTTGAATGGATGAACTCTGAAGTTGAATAATTTCCAAAGAAGCAATTATACTAACATTGTGTGCTAAATGTTTCTTTATCACCACAGTAATAACTCTCTTTTTGCCTCACTGCGTATGATATAACATAAGCTTTAAGGATTTCATCCATTCGTTAGAAAGGCCTCTTTCAGAAATAGAAAAGGGCCCTTTAGTAGTCATATTAAGCTACTAAAAGACCCTTAATGTCGGGACGACTGGATTTGAACCAGCGCCCCCCGACCCCCACCTCCCATGTGTTATCATGCGAGAAATCTTCTAGGCTGAAGCCACTGGTATGCCTTGAATAGTAGCATCCTAGAATCTCTCCAAAAACCATTCCGTTGGACCCTATTGAGCGAATGGCTCCAAAATAGAATCGTACTCCCTCTGACATGTCATACGAATTGTGCAAGAAAAGCGATAGGCTGATGTCTGACTCTGAATCCTGTATCGTGATATTAGGAAAGTTAATCATCAACCGCATACGATTATTCCGCACAAAGGAATGAGACTCATCAATGATGAAATAAGTACTGGGTGAGGACTATTTGCTTGACATTTTCCTTTTTAAGGGGGGGCTTATTTCCCTTTTTCCTGTTTGTACTGTAGATCTGCACTAAAGCGTTCTGTTTCAAAAACAGAATTATGCACCGTCCGGGCTTTATCTGCTGTTTCTTTGGCTTTTTGCAGGAAATTGCCAGCCATATCAGCATTGCCTGCGTCTTTTATTTCCCCTCCGATTTGCCGGAGCAGCATGGAAGTCTCTTCAAGGCCCCGCATAGCCTGCCAAAGGATTTCCTCCACAGATTGAGAGATACCTGCTAATAAAGCACTTGCGGTGAAGGCATGGCCTGTATGGCATCTATACCGTACCCGAACATCTTCTTTCATGCGAATAAGGGCACCATTACAGCTTGGACAGGTAAAAGGCGATACATCTCCCATTTCCATAATTCCTCTTTCAAAAGCATTGTCGGATGTAGCAATTTTAACTTCTAAAGCCAGGCGGTCTAGTTCTTCTTGAGGGACCTCTTGTACTTCTGCGGAGTCTTCTGAAACCAACTTACTAAAAACAGCTCCCATTTCAGATATTGGGAGAATATAATCTGCTTCCACATATTTCTGCACGCTTAGCGACATTTCTGGGAAAGCAGCTTCCTCCGGATCTTGACAAATTGCAATGCCTCCCATTCGTTTAATCGTCCAAAGGCCGGAAGTGCCGTCATCCAGAGCGCCTGATAACACAACTCCGATTACCCGTTCTTTATAAGTATAAGCTGCCGAGCGGAAAAGCGCATCAATGGAAGGCCTGAAGCGGTTTTCTTTCGGCCCTTTCTTTACCAGCACATTATCATCCTCTAAAATAAGGTGATGGTCGGGGCAGGCCACATATATTTTTCCCGGCTCTACCTTCTCCGTTTCTTTGGGATGTACGGCTTCCAAAGCGCCTTCGCTACTAAGTATATCCGGCAGTTTGCTGGGAGAAAAAGGAGGTACATGCAGTACGATAAATACAGATGCCGAAAAATCTTTGGGAAATGACTTCACCAATTGTTTTAGAACTGATACTCCCCCTGCCGAAGCACCAACCACTAAAATGTCTCTCTTTGCCATTGCAGGTTCTCTATTTTTTTCAACGGAGTACGCATTGATTAACGCAATTCTCCTCAGGCTGGTTCCTATAAATCATCTTTAGGTTGAGATTGTTTTT
>CAZYOD010000253.1:2076-3565 GCA_964648635.1 uncultured Balneolaceae bacterium
TTAGTGTGATGGTAGTGCCGGTACCAGATTCTGTTTCTATATCAATAAGGGCATCCAATAGTTTACTTAAATGCCGAACGATTAAAAGCCCGATACCTTCTCCATGACTTTCCACCTCACGAGAAGCAGAGTCTTTATCAGCTGTTGCAGATTTTTCATATTCATCTGCTTCAGAAGTATCTCCCCTCGTGCTCAGAGAAGGGGCATGCGTGGCATCTAATCCCGGACCAGTATCACTCACCTGGAGCATCCACTGGTCATCCGACACCTGGTTCCAATGAACTTCCACATATCCTTCTTGAGTATATTTTAAAGAATTAAGAAGGAGATTCCGTGCTATTCGTTCCACTTTCTCCTGATCACCTTTTACCGGTAGCGACTCTGCACCTTCGCATTTTAACTCCAGCCCCTCTTCTATTGCAGTTGGACGCATGCTTTGGCACAGCTCGACTAATACCTCTGCTACATCAAACTCTGTTACATTTACTTCTTCCCGATTGGTTTCCAACCGGAACAGGTCGAGCAGATCATTCAGTAACTTTTCCAGGCTATGAGCAGCTGATGACATCTGATTAAGTAACTCATTGGCCCGAGAGCTGAGTTTTTCATCCTCTAATAGAGAAAACCCGATCTGAAGATTTTGTACCATCCCTTTTAGATCATGAGAAGTGCCTCTTAAATCTTGATCCCGCATTTCATGAGTCGGTTCTTCAAGTGCTTCTTCTAAATCACGAACCTGCGCCTCTGCTTCCCTGTGCTGTAATTGCTCAAACTCTCTAACGCTAAATTCAATTCCTTCCTGTATATGTGCAACCAATGTTCCATGGATATCAGTCAGAGAGGCCGAAGTAAGGTTATATTCATCCTGAAAGTCATTTATTTCATCCACCAACACCTTATGCAGCGTTCCCCATTCTTTAATAGCCTGATGAAGATCATACCCATGTCCCCAGCGCTGAGCGCCATGGCCTTTTCCAATATCCTTGAAATCAATCTCTTTACCACGGAGGCTCTCATATATCCTTTCAAGGAAATGGGGTATATTATTCTGAAATTCCTCCCGAGACATTGATTGCAGCTGAGAAGATCTGCCATCCATCTTTATCAGCCGCTTTTCCCATTCCTCCAGAATTTCATCCTGCCTTTCTGATAACTGATCCGCTAACGATTGTAACTCTTGCTGTTTGTTAGTTGCCATTTACTTCTTCTCTCCTTTCAATTTAAAGGCTTTAATATTTTCTAAACGTTAGTTAAACAATGAATGTTTCTCGTTATGAGAAAAGAATCAGATTCTCGATAATGCGATAACAATTGCTGCGCATATCGCCACCTGACAAACAGAAAGGCACCTTTATAAAACAAAAAGACCTTTCAACAGCTATATTAAGCTATTAAAAGGTCTAAAAGTCGGGACGACTGGATTTGAACCAGCGACCCCTCGACCCCCAGTCGAGTGCTCTACCTGGCTGAGCCACGTCCCGAAATAATG
>CAZYOD010000254.1:0-3558 GCA_964648635.1 uncultured Balneolaceae bacterium
TGGTAATGCTCCTATTTATATGCGAATTACAATCAATGGTAAAAGAGCTGAGTATCTTTGGCGGTTTTACCAGATTATCAACCGTATACGGCTCAAGTTTGTTTAAAAGAAACTAATTTGAAGTAATTAGTTAAATGCTTTTTATTAAACTGATTTAATTATCGAGGGTTGATAGGGTTTTAAGTTTAAAAAATAAAAAACAAGGGAAAACTATGAGACGCTTACTTATAACTTTACTTTTTCTATTTACAGTTAGCGGGTTAATTTTTGCACAAGGTGCCAATTCATCTGAGGGAGATAAATATAATGGCTCCATGCATGTATTGGCGGAGGATTATTCACTTCAGGCTCCTGATGAGATACCTTCGGGTTGGACAACAATAGAATTTGAAAATATTGGAGAGGAATCTCACTTCCTTTTTCTTACAAGGATACCCCAAGATATTACTTACGATGAATATGTTGCTGGCGTTTTTCCGCCATTCGACCAGGTGTGGCAGGATCTCAAGAATGAGAAAATAGATCAGGAGCAAGCATTGGAAAATCTTGGAGCTGAACTTCCCGAATGGTTCTGGGCTGCCGAATTTATGGGCGGTATAGGCATCATACCTGCAGGTAACAATTCTGAAGTCACGCTCAACCTAAGACCTGGTACATATGTCATGGAATGTTATATGAAAAACGAGGACGGAGAGTTACACAGTATGGAAGGAATGGTCAGAGAACTTACAGTAACAGGCTCGCCATCCGAGAAGGCTCCACCAACGGCTGATATCGAGATTACCCTCTCTAATTTTGAAATGGCTATCGACGGTAATATTTCTCCCGGTAAACATACGGTTTCGGTATATGTAGAAGAGCATCCAGAGGAAGGGTTTGGTCACAATGTACATGTAGCTCGTCTGGAGCAGGATACTGATATCGATAATTTGGTGCGCTGGATGAACTTTATGGAAGTTGATGGCCTGCGAGCACCAAGCCCAACTGATTTTGCCGGTGGTATTCAAATAATGCCGGAAGGAGAAACAGGCTATTTTAATATCGATCTTAAGCCCGGCCGATATCTTTTTCTTTCTGAATACACTGGCCATTTGGGGGTAATGAAGGAGGTTGTCATTGAATAGTATCGTGGGATCTTGGGAGATTAAGTGATAAGAAATTATAGAGGAAAAATCATGAAATATGGATTAAGAGGATTCTTATGTTCAGTAGTTCTAACAGTACTTATATTTTCATCTGGACAAGCACAGGATGCAACTAATGATCAAGTGATAAATGTCATTGCAGAGGAGTATTCATTTCAAGCTCCCAATAAAATTCCCTCTGGTTGGTCAACTTTTCGGCTTACTAATGAGGGGGAAGAAACTCACTTCGTTTTTCTGACGCGACTTCCTGAAGGTAAAACGTTTGATCACTATATGCAGGAAGTTGCAGTACATTTTAATGATGCTTGGTATGGGTTAAGGTCAGGTGAACTCTCTAAGGCGGATGCGTCAGCAAAACTTGCTCGCGACATACCCGACTGGTTTTACTCTGCGGTACGTATGGGAGGATTGGGACTTGTCGAAGCAGGGGGCGCGGCCCAAGTAACTCTGAAGCTAGAACAGGGCAATTATTTTATGGAATGTTACTTGAAAACAGCAGATGGAGAATTTCACGCCATAGAGGGAATGGCAAGACCGCTAACCGTAACAGCGAAATCTACCGAGGTTCAACCGCCAGAAGCTGATATTGAAATGATACTCTCCAACGATGGGATTGAAATCTCCGATGAATTAACGCCGGGACAACATACTATTGCCGTACATTTTTCAGAGCATCCCAAGGTGGGTCCCCAGCACGATATCCATTTAGCCAAGTTGGAGGATCGAACGGAGCTTTCTGAAATAATAGAATGGATGGACTGGATGAAGGTAGACGGTTTTAATAGCCCAGCCCCCACTGCGTTTGCAGGCGGTGCCCAAGAGATGCCGGCAGGATACACTGCATATCTGTCCGTAGACCTAGAGCCGGGGCGTTATGCATGGATCTCTCAATTGACTGCAGCACAAGGCATGGTTAAGGAGTTTACAGTGAATCCATAACCTTTAAAAAATGAGATACTTGCCAATAACAACTCCGCGAAAATTTTATTCGGCATTAATTTTGCCACCGCTTGTATTATTTGCAGTTATCAGTATGCCCGGTGACGTCAATCTTCTCCATTCCGGCTCTGAATCAGCCACTGCTGACACAGTCGCCGGTCATCCTAAAATGGAGAACATCTCTTCGGAGCCGGGTATTGTGGAGATAGAGTTGACAGCCGCAGAGGAGAGACTAGAACTGAAACCGGGGGAGCAAACCGATGTTTTTGCCTATAATGGGCAAATTCCCGGTCCGCTGCTGGAAGCCACAGAAGGTGACAGCGTTATCATTCACTTCCGCAACAACCTGGAGGAGGAAACGACGGTGCACTGGCACGGTTTGCATCTGCCTTTTAAATCCGATGGCAGCCCTTTTCATCCGGTAGCGCCGGGAGAAAGCTATACCTATGCTTTTAAGTTACATCCGGGCTCGGCAGGTACCTATTGGTATCATCCGCATCCGCATCACCGCACCGCCTGGCAGGTGGGAATGGGCCTATATGGTGGTATTATCGTGCATGATCCAGAAGATCCATTGCCAGAAATGAAAGAAAAACTGCTTATTCTCTCTGATAATCGCTTCAATGAAGATGGTTCTCTTGATTTTCCCGAAAAAGGTACCAGGCAATTTAAAGTGGATGAGATGAACGGGCGTGAAGGTGATGTTCTGTTTGTTAATGACGAAATTAAGCCGGATATCTCTATCCGGAGCGGGGAGACACAACGATGGCGGGTGATAAATGCCTCCGGAGCCCGAATTTACCGACTTTCCCTTGAAGGGCATACCTTTGAGCATATTGGTAGTGACGGGGGGCTATTTGAACATCCTGAAATAACGGATAAAATTGTACTGGCTAATGGCGAACGGGCCGAACTTCTTGTACGAGGAACTGACGATCCGAGCAGTGAAGCAGTGCTGCAGAGTCTGCCCTACGACAGATATATGCCGATGTGGCGGCCATCAGACTGGAATAAATCACGCGATCTTCTAAGGCTTCAGTACACTGAAGAATCACCACTTGATCCCATCGAATTGCCTGAAACACTGCGTCCTATTCCCGAGCTGGATACTAGTGACGTGACAGTTACCCGGGAGATGCGTATGAATAACGGAAAGATCAACGGTAAGACAATGGATCTAAACCGGGTTGATGAAACTGCGGAGCTGGGGGCGACGGAGATATGGGAGATTGAAAATTTGGTCGGTATGGATCATCCCTTCCATCTGCACGGCTTCCAATTTCAGGTGATTGAACGGAATGGTGAGCCGGTCTCCCAACCTAAATGGGAGGATACGGTCAATATCCCCGGATTTGAGAAAGCGCGTTTTATCGTCCGTTTCGAAGATTATCCCGGGAAATGGATGTTTCACTGCCACATTTTGGATCACGAAGATCAGGGAATGATGGGAGTACTGGAAGTGAAGTGATATGTA
>CAZYOD010000255.1:0-3542 GCA_964648635.1 uncultured Balneolaceae bacterium
TAGCAAACGTATTCTTTGGCAGTGATGGAGGGTATGTCATTGCAGAGCAGACAGATGATGTAAGTGCAGAGTTGTTCTATGTCACTGCAGACGATGCTGTAAATGCAAGCCCTTTCCTGAAAGTTGTCAATAACAAGAATAACAAACTCGGCAACTTAGCCTATACTGCCCAGGACGGTGAAATCACTTTTCTTTATGATTCACAATTAAGATCGCAAGGTGTCCTTTCCTACAGCATGTATATGGCTAAGGCTTCAGTAAACGAATTGGGGAAAAGCGGCAGGCAGATGCGAAGTAAACCATACGTTCCCATCTTCAGCATGATGGCTGCAAGTACAACAGATCCCGCCGTAGGCGCCTCGGTGTGAGCATAGGGTAACCACGTGTGAAATGGAAACAGCGGCACCTTAATACAAAAAGCAAGAGCAAAGGCCAGAAACAGATACGTTTGTTCCACCAATCCAATTTGGTAAGCACCACTTGATAAAAAGCGCCAGTCAGTTGTAAATCGGAATCCTTCGATAAAAGCACCGGCATCATATCCCACATAAATAAGTCCAACTAACATAACCAGGGAGCCGACAAGCGTATAGACGAAAAACTTAACGGTAGCATGAATTCGTCCCTTGCCGCCCCAAATACCGATGAGGAAGTACATTGGGATCAGTGACAACTCGAAGAACACATAAAAAACGATAAGATCCAGGGAAGCAAAAACACCCATTGAGGCTGTTTGCAACAGCAGAAGCATCGAATAATAGCCTGCTAAATGCTTCTTAACAGAATCCCAAGATGATAAAATTACGATGGGACCAAAAAGCGTGGTCAACATAAACAGGAGCAGACTCAACCCGTCTAACCCAACCAGGTATTTGATATCCATCCCTGCCATAATTGGATTGCCTTCGGTCATGTACTGCACCGTGGAAGAGTTGGCGATATCGAAATTAAATAATAGCGGCAGAGACAGAAAAAATGCTCCTGTTGTAACAATCAGACTTATCCATTTTACAGCCTGATCATTTCGGACGGCCAGAATTCCGGCAATTCCGAGAAGTGGTAAATATATAACTAAATTTAAAAGTAACTCCATCATTAATTCTATTTTACAGGATCAACATACTTAATACGATAATAACACCGAGAACCAGGGCCAGTGCATAGCTGCTTGTTACACCGGTCTGCACATAGCGGAATACGCTTCCGAAAAGCCGAACCACGCCTCCAACAGTATTGACAATACCATCGACAACTTTCATGTCAAATTTGGCAAGCCCTTTGTCAGAAAAACGTACCAGCGGGTGAACGATAAGCCCTTCGTAAAACTCATCAAGGCTATACTTTTCATTCCAGGTTTCATACAGCCCGCCAAATCGATTGGCCAGTTTAACATCAGACTCTTCAGTAGCTCCGTTACCATACATGCGGTAAGCCATGTAAACTCCACTGACTGCAATCAATATTGAAACAATCATCAGAATCCATTCTGTCGAGTGTGAAAGTGTAAGTCCCACATCAGCAGTGACATTGTATAACCAGTTGTGCAAAAGATTTATATGCTCTTCTTGATGGGTAAAGGTTGCCAATAAGAAGTTAGGCACTCCCAGAAATCCGCCTACGATGGACAAACCCCCTAGCGACCACAGTGGAATGGTCATTGTTTTTGGACTTTCGTGCAGGTACTTCTCTGCTCCAACTGCTTCACTGATTTTTTCAGGCAGTTTAAATTCCCCATTAAAAGTTCCGAAGGTCAAACGGAACATATAAAAAGCGGTTAGGAAAGCCGTTAGAATACCAACGCCCCAGAGTAAGAAATAGAGTGATCCGGCAAATTCGCCAAGACCGGCATTAAAAGTGAATGCTAAAATTTCATCTTTGGAAAAGAATCCGGCCAGTGGCGGAATACCCGCAATGGCAATAGTTGCAATCAAAAAAGTTTTGTAGGTGGATGGCATATATTCCTTCAATCCACCCATAAATCGCATGTCCTGCGGATCAAAGTGTACGTCTTTGCCCTCTTCGTGAAGTCCGTGCTCTACATGCTCCATGGCGTGAATTACCGAACCGGAGCCGAGGAAGAGACAAGCCTTGAAAAAAGCGTGGGTGACAACATGAAACATCGCTGCCGTAAAAGCGCCTGATCCCAGTGCCAAAAACATATATCCCAGCTGCGAAACCGTTGAATAAGCCAACACACGTTTTATATCGTTTTGCGTGAGCGCAATGGTCGCAGCTACCAGAGCAGTAAGAGCTCCTATCACGGCAATTATCATCATGATTTCCGGGGACATCGCAAACATTGGCGACATACGGGAAATCAGATAAATCCCGGACGTAACCATCGTAGCCGCGTGAATGAGCGCCGAAACAGAAGTAGGACCTGCCATCGCATCCGGCAACCACACAAACAGTGGGATCTGAGCACTTTTACCGGTTGCACCGATAAACATCAGAAGACCGATCCAGAATTTACCATCGGCGGGGATCGCTTCAAGATTGGACAGGATATTATCAAAGTTCAAGCTGCCTACGTATTGGAAAGTCAAAAACATCGCTATTAAAAAAGCGAAATCACCTACCCTGTTATACCAAAAAGCCTTACTGCCGGCGGCTGAATTAGCCATATCCTCATACCAAAAACCAATAAGCAAATATGAACAGAGACCGACTCCCTCCCATCCTAAAAACAGCAGCAAAAGATTATCTGCCATTACAAGGTTGAGCATCGCAAAGATGAAAAGGTTCAGATAGGCAAAAAACTTCCAATAGCCTTCATCATTCCACATGTAGCCCACGGAATACAAGTGAATCAAGAACCCCACGCCGGTTACAACGAGGGTCATTAGAATGGAAAGCTGGTCCAGCTGGTATGCAATATTTACGCTAAGAGATCCGGTTTCGATCCAAGTAAAAAGCTCTACAAAAATAGGCTCCGATTCCTGCCCCATATTCAGAAAGAAGTAAACCGCAATAGCGAATGGGACAAAAACTGCCAGATTAGAAATTGTACCGACTAGAGCTTTTCGCTGACGAAATGACTGGGAGCTTAAACCTATGAGCCCGTTGATGAGAAAGCCCAACAACGGGAGTAATATTATCAGACTTGTAAGCGTAGTAGAATCCATTTACAATGATATTTCAGTTGTATCCATATCCATTTTTAGCCCAAGCGCAGGGCCAACATCCCTCCGTTTTCCAAGGGTAAATTCACAAGTGGCAAAGATACAAAAAAGTGAGTGAAGGTAAAGAGTTTTATTGCTGTTTAGATTTATTTTAGGCTCACCATTGAGGAATCTTAGGCGATCCCTTTAATAAATAAAAGGCGGCCCCATTTTCATAGAGTCGCCCTTTTAAAGATCGTCTGCTTGCTTACCAGCGCATCAGATTAATTTTACTAATATCTACCGACAGATTGTTGCGGAAAATTGCGATAATAATTGCCAACCCGACTACCGCTTCGGCCGCCGCAACGGCAAGAGCAAAAAATACAAGAATCTGTCCGTCAACGTTGCCATAGTGACTGCTAAAAGAAACCAAGGTGA
>CAZYOD010000256.1:0-3531 GCA_964648635.1 uncultured Balneolaceae bacterium
ACGCTGCGAGCGGAAGAAATCTATAATTTATCGCTGGATGCCGACCTGGTAACGCTAAGCGCCTGCGAAACGGGAGCCGGCAAATTGGCGAAAGGGGAAGGAATGATTGGCCTCAGCCGGGCTTTTCAGTACGCCGGGGCACGGAACCTGCTTGTTTCACTGTGGGCCGTTAATGATCGATCATCTGAAAAATTAATGGTCAATTTTTATCGACTGCTGAAAGAGGGACATTCAATGGCCTCTGCGCTGCAACAGGCAAAATTATCAATGATAGATGAAAGCCAATATGCGCATCCATCCTATTGGACTCCGTTTGTGTTTGTGGGCAAGTAAAAAAAGCCATGCCGCAAAGCATGGCTTCATAATTTTTAAAGGCAGTTAAGCGCCACCGGTATCGTCGTCATCTGTATTAGATCCATCATCCGGATCGGGAATGGCCAACGAAAACATATCTTCTGTGAAATTAAACATCCTGAACTCCTGATTTAATTAAGTTTTATATTGATTTACACTCCTAAAGAGCAGCGGTTAAATATTCTATAATTTGGCACAAATGCCAAACTTTTTAACTTTGTACTGGTTACAAAAATATACTTCGGGGACATTTTAGCAGATAAATTGTATGGATAAGCAGTGGCTATTAATAGCCGGGATATTTCTTTTCTTTCCTGTACTTTGTATCGGGCAAAGTATTCAATTGGCAGATTCCCTGTTTAAAACGGGACAAGAGTACGATGAGAGTGGAAATATGGCCGAGTCGGAATTCTACTACCGCGAAGCCTATCAACTGTACCGGCAGTTCCAGGATACCGCCGCGTGGCTGAAGGCCGGCAAGGAGTACGGCAGCGCCATGGTTTACCGCTCAAAGAATGAGCAGGCGATGGAGCTGTATAAAATGCTTCTGGAGGTCGATCACCCGGCCAACGATGCCTACAATCGCGGCGACCTTTATACCAGTATGGGGTGGTCATCCAGGCGAACAGGCCACCCTGATAAGGCCGAAACATATTATAATAAAGCGCTGCCTTTAGCTCAGGAGTCAGGTGATAATCTGCTGATCGGTACAGTTTATAATAACCTGGCAAGTGTCTATACCAGAAAAGGAAACTATAATGAAGCACTTAAATACTATCAAAAAGCCCTAAATTTTTACGAAAATAAACGATACACTGCTGTTACTCTGTCAAATATAGGAGGTATTTATTTTGAGTTGTCGCTCTATGACAAGGCTTTGGATTATTATAGAAGAAGCTTAAAAATTCGCCAGGAAATAGGCAGCGTACATTTGTTAGCAAATATTTACAATCGTCTTGGAACTGTACAACGCAACTCAGCTAATTATGATCAGGCACTAGTAGCTTATAAACAAAGCCTGGACTACAGCCGGCAGGCCTCGACTCCAAGGTTAACGTCGAATACTTTGAATAATCTTGGGCTACTTTATAAAAAGCTGGGCGAATATGACGTGGCCCTTAACTATTACCGCCAAAGCCTGACCATAAAAAAAGAAACTTCGGGTCCCGGTGATATTGCCACGACCACAAATAATATCGGCCAATTGTACTGGGATCAAGAAAAGAAAAAAGAAGCGGCCAACTATTACCGCAAAGCGTTAAAGCTGCGCCGGCAGGTTGGCAATCCCTATGATATCGCCTCGTCACTGAATTCCATGCTTCGGCTGACCGTCGACCAAGAGAATTTTGAGCAAGCCGCGGCCTATGCCAGTGAACTAAAAGCGATGGGCGATTCCACCGACAGCTACGACATGCTGCAAAAAGCTTCAACATATTTGGGTCGCATTGATAAAGCCCAAAACCGAGACGCGGAAGCCCTGGATCATTTTAAAGAAGCCTACAGCTACAGCCAGTATTTGTCGGACCGCCGAAGCCTAACGCCCCTAAAGGATCTGGCAAAACAGTACCATAAACTGGGCTCCGACAGCGCTGTGGTGTACGGACAAAAGGCCGTGGACATTATTGAGGAACACCGTTCCAATGCGGGCGCCCTTTCCGATTTTAAGTCGGGTTACTTTGGCAAGCATTCTGATTTTTATACACAGCTTGCTTCCTGGGTATTGACCTACACCTCCGATATCTCCCGGGCTTATAAACTGGTGGAGCAGGCCAAGGCGCGGTCGCTCAGCGACGAGCTGGCCAAGGCATCACAGAATATCGAAGAGCAGCTGCCCGAGAAAGTGCGTATCGAGCGCTACCAAAAACGCAATCGCATCGATAGGCTTTACTCACAGTTGGAGAATACGGTTGAGGCAGCGAAACGTGCGGAAATCGGCCAGAAAATACGGGACGCAGAGCTGGATTATGCGGCCTATGAAAACAACCTGTATCAAGAACATGCTAATTTTAAACCCCTTGCATCATCCGAATCTATAAGCCTGCAACAGGCACAGCAGCTTAATGATGAGAAGACAGCGGTCCTTGAATACGCTGTGGCAGACAACCAGCTTATCATGTTTCTGATCAGCCGGGATGACGTGCGTGTTGAACAGTTTTCTTTATCCAGTGAGAAACAGCAGCTGGCCGAACAGCTAACAACTTGGGTGACTAATTTTAAGGATGCAATTTTATCCAATGCCGCGCGATCACGGCTTCGTACGCAATCCACCAGGCTATATGAAGTTCTCATAAAACCTTTTGAGGATGATCTGGAGAAGTTTTCGAACCTTATTATCGTGCCCGACGGAGCATTGGCTTACCTGCCGTTTGAGGCCATATCACAGGGTGATCAGTATTTGGTTGAAAATTTCAGGATCAAATATGAGCCGTCGCTTACCAGCCTCACCCTACTGAAAGAATCCGAACCTATCGACCGGAAAGAACTGCTTGCGGTGGCCGGTTCACAACTTTCTGAAGGTGAGGGGCAATCCCTGCGGGCCAATCGTTTTTCTGCCCTGCCCTCTACGTTAATCGAAGTTGATTCTATTGCCACCCATTTCCAAGAGGTTTCCACACTTAAAAACAATGAGGTTACCGAGCAGGCGTTGAAAAATCTGCTCCGGGAAAATCGCTATCAATACATTCACCTGGCAACACACGGGGTTATTGATGAAAACAATCCCAACAGAAGCGGTCTGGCTTTGACATCGGGAGGCGGGGTCAGCGCATCCTCAAAAGAAGACGGTATGCTGCGCAGTTCCGAGATTTTCGGGATGGATGTTAATTCTGATATGGTCGTGCTCAGTGCCTGCAATACGGGGATCGGGAAGGTCGTAGACGGAGAGGGGATGCTGGGGCTTCAGCGCTCCTTTTTCCATGCGGGGACATCAACAGTGGTGGTCAGCCTTTGGAATGTGTTTGACCGGTCTACAGCTTCATTTATGAATGAATTTTACAAAGCGCTTCTGCAAAGCAAACCGGATGAGGGCTGGCTGGACAGTACGTTGCGATGGGTCGGATGGGATAGTTCCCTTCCATTCGGACAAAAAGCTGCGGCTATGCGCCAGGCCAAGCTGCAGATGATTAAGCACCCGCTGTTTAATCACCCTATCTACTGGGCGCCGTTTATCGTTGTGGG
>CAZYOD010000257.1:0-3517 GCA_964648635.1 uncultured Balneolaceae bacterium
GCGAAGGCAGTGCCCTCTATAAAAGTACCGACGGTGGTGAAACCTGGGAAAACCTTTCTAAACAACCGGGCATGCCTAAAGGATTACTTGGAAAAATAGGCGTAACGGTATCGCCTGTAAATTCTGACCGCGTATGGGCAATCATTGAAAGTAAAAACGGGGGCGTATTCCGTTCCGACGACGGCGGCGAAACTTGGGACCGCACCAATAAAGCACGTAAACTGCGTCAGCGGGCCTGGTACTATACGCACATCAAAGCTGACCCGGAAAATGAAAATACCGTATATGTATTAAACGTTAACTTCCATAAATCAACCGACGGCGGCAAAACGTTTGAGTCTATTGATACGCCGCACGGCGACCACCACGACCTGTGGATTGATCCCAATAATTCCAAGCGCATGGTCATTGCTGATGACGGCGGCGGACAAGTCTCCGACAACGGCGGTGCCAGCTGGTCATCTTATCACAAGTATGCTACCGCCCAGTTTTACCACGTCATTTTGGACAATCAGTTTCCCTATTGGGTATACGGTGCCCAGCAAGATAACAGTACCGTAGCCATCAAAAGTCGAACGGCAGGATACGGAATCACCGAAAAAGACTGGCATCCTGTGGCAGGTGGCGAAAGCGGATACATAGCTCCCCATCCCGAAGATCCAAACGTTACCTACGGCGGAAGTTACGGCGGTTACCTGAGCAAGTTCAATGAATACACAAAGCAAACCGACCGTATTGACGTGTGGCCCAACAACCCGATGGGAGCAGGTGCGGCAGATATTAAATATCGCTTCCAATGGACCTTCCCTATTTATATATCTCCTCACGATCCGGATGAGATTTATGCGACTTCGCAATTCGTGCATCGCTCAACAGATGAAGGAATGAGCTGGGATCGCATAAGCGAAGACCTGACGCGAAACGAAAAATCCAAGCAGCAGGAATCCGGCGGACCCATTACCAAAGATGATACCAGTGTGGAGTATTATAATACGATTTTTGCTTTTGCCGAGTCACCCCTTCAAGAAGGAGTGCTTTGGGCGGGTTCTGACGGCGGTCTGGTGCATGTGAGTCGCGACGACGGAGAAACATGGACAGAAGTTACTCCCGACGGTATGCCCGAATCTATGGTAAGCATCATTGATCCTTCCCACTTTGATGCTGGAACAGCATATATCGCTGTGAACCGCTATAAGTTTGATGACTTCCAGCCGATGCTCTATAAAACGGATAACTACGGTCAAAGCTGGACCAAAATCACCGCCGGGATTCCGGAAAAAGATTTTACACGTGTAATTCGGGAGGATCCCAACAAGGAAGGACTGTTGTATGCAGGAACCGAAACCGGAGTGTATATTTCGTTCAACGACGGTGAACTCTGGCAGCCGTTTCAGCTAAACCTTCCTGCCGTACCCATCACTGATTTGCGGATTCACAAACGCGATAAAGATCTGGTACTGGCAACACAGGGTCGCTCATTTTGGGTGATGGATAACCTAAATGTGCTGCACCAAATCAGTGATCGAGCAAAAACAGAAAATCATCTGTATCAACCTGAAACCTCCTACAAGTTTGGCGGGCCCAGTTTCACTGAGCCGGGCATGACGCGCGGACAAAATCCTAAGCAGGGCGTCGTGGTGCATTACAACCTCAAGGAGGATCTCGATAAAGAAGTTAAGCTTCAGTTTTTGGAATCTGACGGTGATGTGATTCGCACTTTTTCCAGCGAAGAAGACATTGAAGGAGAAAAAGTGAAGGAATCTCCTGAATTTTATGAGGAAAAAGAAAAGACAAAACCCACGGTGTTAACCACCAAGAAAGGGCTGAACGAGTTTGCGTGGGATATGGAATATCCAGGCGCGACAGATTTAGATGGGCGGCAAATCTTATGGGCCGGCTCAACAGACGGTCCCGATGCGGTTCCGGGCTCCTACCGTGTGCGTCTCATTATTGACGAGCAGACCGTAATGACTGAGCCTTTTGATATCGTAAAAGATCCGCGTATAGAAACCACGCAGGACGACTTCGAAGCGCAGTTCGATCTGCACCAGACCATTATTTCCAAGCTGGATACAACGCACAAAACCATCAATAAAATTCGAGACGTGCGTGATAAACTTGAGGATATAAAAGCAGAGTATTCGGACAATCAAAATGTACAGCAGCGTGCTGATAACATCTTGAATACGCTGTCGGAGGTAGAAAGTACACTGATGCAGACCAAGGCCGAATCTTATCAGGATGTGCTTAACTATCCCATCAAATTAAACAACAAGCTGGCGTCGCTGGCCAGTACGGTTGCAACAGGAGATGGCCGTCCCACAGAACAGCAGTATGAGGTGTACGAGGATTTAGCTGCCCAAATAGACGCCCAATTTGAAAAAGTTGAGCCGATACTGCGAGGCAAAATTTCCGACATTATTCAAGAAGTGGAACAAGAAACCATCCCTATTCAAAATTAATGGCAAACTGACTTAAAAAATGAGCCCGGCCTATTTCGGTCGGGCTATTTTTATTCTCAGTTTTTCAGTTCTTTTTCTGAGATCGTCTTTTCCCAGATTTTTTCTCCCTTCGAGCCATAGGTTTGCAGAATTAACTTTCTATCGTCCTCTTCTCCGGTCACCCTGATCATTCCAAAATTTTGATCCCGATGTACCAGCGATCCCTTTACACGCTGAGGATTCTCAAACTCTTCAGTTTCATCCAGAGTGGCATAGACTCCGCTGGATAACGGCGAAGAGGTAAATTCATAAATTGGGTACCCATCCGTACGTTCGGTTTTAAGCAGCTCGGTGAAATGGCGATCGCCCGACAAAAAGATAACGCCCGGCACGTCGTGACGCTCTAAAAATTCCATCAGCTGATTGTATTCTCTGCCAAATGCATAAAGCGACTCGTGCGGATTTTGTTTGTTGGTTACCTGATTGCCCACTACCACAATTTTAAAGGTGGCCCCGCTCCCAACCAAGCTATCCATCAGCCACTGCAGCTGAGCCTGACCAAAAAAATCTTTGTCTTCTGATTTTAAAGCGTTCGGGGCGCGATGATATCGATCATCCATCAGGAAAAACTCCACGTCGCTATATTTGTACTTGCTAAAAGTACCCTCTGTATCTTGGATACCGTATCCCGGATTCGCCCAGTAGCGCTTGAAAATATCCAGTGCGGCTTCTCGCATTCGATAGGATCGATCGGAATTATTGGGCCCGTAATCATGATCATCCCAGGTTGCCAAATTTATAGCTTTAGCCAGCAGCGGCTGCATTTCCGAAGTATTGCGCGCATCCTTAAATCGATAGTCCATGCGCGATTTCGAATAAAAATCCGGCTCCCGGTAGTACACATTATCACCCAGCCACAGCATAATATCCGGGTTTTGCTCATCAATGTGTTTCAGAATGTCCGTCCCTTTTCCATAGGCTTCACCCGGCCGGTCAAACTCCTCATCGTTGACATAAAGACAAGATCCCATCGCGATAGAAAAATCGGGAGCCTGTGTTCGCCACTGCCACAGTTG
>CAZYOD010000258.1:0-3480 GCA_964648635.1 uncultured Balneolaceae bacterium
GCTTGAAGATTTTGGAGATGACTTTCCCGTCATAAAAGCCGGGGAAACCAATATAGGACTGGAATCAACAGTGCTTGATATTTCAAGCGAACCATACCAAATTTATCGTCCCGGGGCCGTGAGTGCTGATGAAATCAGAAAGGCTATCGGCAAAAAAGTTGAGTTAAACGCAAAATCCTCCGGGGATAAAGCTGCCCGTAGCCCCGGTACCAAATACTCCCACTACTCACCCGAAGCAAAGGTTCAATGGCTGGAAGGTAATCCCCAACATACCGAAACCTTGTACCTACTGCATAGCTTACAAGTGGAAGAAGCGAGCGGTAACATCATCCAATACAATCAAGACTACCGCCGGATGGCCCATGAACTCTACGATCGCTTTCGTCAGGCTGATCAGCGTGAACTAAAACAAGTGCTTATTGAACCCTTTTCTGATCAGCAGTTGCAAAATCCTTTGGTTCAAGCTCTCGAAAACCGGATTTCTAAGGCTGTAAACTAACTTTTTTTCTGCTTCAGCACATGGAATGCTTGGTCCGGCTCCAGAGCCAGTACCGATTCGGTCATCAAATTAATAAGTGTCTGAACATCTTTAATGGACGCTGTTTCTACCGGAGAATGCATGTAGCGAAGCGGCAGAGAAATCAGCGCACTGGGAATGCCCGTTTTTTGATAGAAAATACTATCGGTATCCGTACCGGTGCGAACGCTTGTGGCCTCGTGCTGCAGATTAATATCTTTCTCTTTGGCAACCTGTTCGATAAACTCTACAATTTTGGGATGATTGGCCCCGCCGTGTTGTATGGAAGGTCCCTTTCCTAATTTAACTAACCCATGTTCTTTGTGATCAATGCCAGGAGTATCCGTAGCGTGAGTTACATCGGTAACTAGCGCCAAGTCGGGGTCAATACGGTAGCTCATCATTCGCGCCCCGTAGCCGCCAATTTCTTCTTGCACAGAATTCAATGCTACAACATTAACTTTAAGCTCTTCGCGGCGCTCGTCAAGTCGCTTCAAAACCTGGGCAATCATAAATCCGCCGATTCGGTTATCCAGAGCGCGGCCGGATAATATTTCATCTGAAAGATAATCGTAATCATCCGCATAGGTGATAGGGTCTCCGACCTGGACCAATTTCAAGGCCTCTTCTTTGTTGGATGCGCCGATGTCTACGTAGATGTCTTTCCATTTGGGCTGCTCGCCCCCGCCATTCTTTTTATCCTGCAGGTGGATAGCCGTGTTGCCGGTAACACCGGACACAATACCGTTCTGGGCGTGTATATTCACACGCTTTGCGCGGGCGATGGTTGAGTCACTGCCGCCGAGCTTGTTTACATAAATGTAGCCGTCATCGGTTATATGCTGCACGATCATTCCGATTTCATCACAGTGAGCTTCGAGCATCACAGTAGCGACATCAAAGCTAGTATTTACTTTGGCGTAGGCCGAACCGTAGGCATCGGATTCCACGCTGTCGGCGAAATCATCAACATACTCAGTCCATACTTTTTGTCCAGCTGATTCAAAACCCGTCGGACTGGGCGTTACTAGCAGCTCTTCGAGGAATTCTTGCGCGGATGAGTCAATCATAAGAGACCTTTTTTACTAAGTTATACTGTCATTCTGAATTTTTTTCTGAATCTAAATCAGACTTAAGCTTATAAGATTCTGAAATAAATTCAGGATGACATGTTTGCTTGATTTAATGTTATCCTTAAACCACTGAATATAAGAATTCGATGCAGATCAGTTAAATCCATTCTTTGATTTCTTCCACTAAGGCACAAAGAACATGAAGATTTTTTATTATAATTATTCGGCTGCTCGTGAACTTGAGTACCTTATTGGTTAATAGATTAACAAAATGAACAAACCAGAATATCAAAAAAAGACATTCCCGCACTGGACGACAATTCCTATCCGTTTTCGAGATTTGGATCCCCTAAACCATGTAAACAATGCCATCTTTAGCACTTATTACGAAGAAGCACGCATCGATTTCATCCGCCAGGTCCCCGTTTTATCAGGACAACTAAAAAACGGCTACAGCTTTGTGTTGGCAAATATTGAAATCTCATTTATACGTCCGGTGGAATACCCTGCTGAAATTCTGATCGGCACCGGCATTAAGTCACTGGGCAATTCCAGCATCACCAGTTTTCAGGCTATGTACACCGCTGATGATAAAAAGCTGGCATCCGTAGCTGAGGCACACGGGGTTTGGTTCGATTTAAATAAGCAACGCCCGGCAAAAATTCCGAAAGTCCCCAAGAAAGAGCAGTATCTACTTCCGGATACTCTTTTCGAATGAGTCTTATCCTGATTACTTTTAGCTCATTCCTGTAACTTATTGACAACTATGGATAAAAGTACGCAATACAAAATTTTTAATGATCCTATCCACGGTTTTATCACCGTGCCCAAGGGAACAATTTTGGATCTGGTTGATCATCCGTATGTACAGCGATTGCGAAGAATCAAGCAAATGGGACTCGGATATCTGGTTTTTCCTGCGGCAGAACATTCTCGTTTTTCGCACGCCTTGGGGGCCATGGAGCTGGCCCAGCGAACACTGAATAATCTCCGGGAAAAAGATACAACCATCAGTCCCGCCGAATATGAAGGCACATTAATTGCAGTTCTGCTTCACGATGTGGGACACGGTCCCCTCTCGCACACACTCGAATTTAACCTGATTGAGGATTTTCACCATGAAAAGATGACCTTGGCAGTAATGCGTCACCTTAACCGCGAGATGGACGGTGCGCTGGATATCGCAATTAAAATTTTCACGGATCAGTATCCAAAAAAGCCATTTTTAAACCAGCTTATTTCATCACAGCTGGATATTGATCGGCTGGATTATCTGAAACGCGATAGCGCTTTCACGAATGTGTATGAGGGCTCAGTAGGGATCGAGCGGATCTTAAAAACAATGCGAGTGCTCAAAGGAAATATTGTAATCGAAAAGAAGGGAATCTACGCTATTGAAAATTACATTTTGGCGCGCCGCCTGATGTATATGCAAGTGTATCTGCATAAAACGGTACTAAGCGCTGATATCTTGCTGCGGAACATTTTTAAACGGGTTCGAAAGCTGATTGAAAAAGGACTAAAACTATATCACGCTTCACCGGCCCTGCAATTTTTCCTGGAAGAACAGCCCAGTGCTAAAAAGGACATCAGCAGTGAAGTACTGCAAAAATATCTGCAACTCGATGACAACGATGTTTTCCAGAGTATCAAGTATTGGCAGTATTCCGGGGATCCCATTCTTGCCGACCTTTGCAAGCGTTTTCAAGCTCGCTCGCTGTTTCGTACTACTTTTTTGGACGGTCAGCCATCCGCCAAATTGAAGAAACAAGTCAAAACTAAAACACAGAATGCTTTGAAAAAGAAAGGGTTGCCGTACGATGATTCAGCGGCAAGCTATTTTTTCTCTTTTGATGAAAGTTACAGCGAAGCTTATCGGTATGAGAATGA
>CAZYOD010000259.1:0-3476 GCA_964648635.1 uncultured Balneolaceae bacterium
AAGATATTTGTATTTGTCCTGCGGGCGAAAATAGAGTATATTTGGAACGCTCTGAATCTGATTAAAATACTGGTTAGTAATACCAAATAAAAGGCTATAATT
Source organism: uncultured Balneolaceae bacterium (assembly GCA_964648635.1). Taxonomy (GTDB): domain Bacteria; phylum Bacteroidota; class Rhodothermia; order Balneolales; family Balneolaceae; genus Fodinibius. The sequence continues at coordinate 103 of CAZYOD010000259.1, forward strand.
CAATAATGAAACTTACCGATTTTAAATTTGAGACTGATGATTTTAATGTCCCGGAAGAACCTGTGCAGCCCCGCGATGCCGCTAAGCTGATGGTTTTGAATCGGGAAGATAAATCGATCACTCACGAAAAGTTTTCCGATATTCATAAATATCTGAACGAGGGAGATGTTTTAATTTATAATGACACAAAAGTTTTTCCGGCGCGCCTGAAGGGGAAGAAGGAAAAGACAGATGCTGATATTGAAGTCTTTCTGCTTCGCGAACTTGTGCCGGAAAATATGCTTTGGGATGTTCTGGTAGAGCCCGCCCGTAAAATCCGAATTGGAAATAAGTTATATTTTGGTCCTAATTTGATGGCGGAAGTTATTGACAATACTACTTCACGCGGTCGAACAATCCGGTTTTTGTTTGAGGGGTCAAACGAAGAGCTGTACAACATTTTGGATAATATCGGCGAAATGCCCCTTCCTCCTTATATCGAACGAGAAGCCAGGGAAGAAGATAAAGAACAGTATCAAACAATTTTTGCAAAAGAGCGCGGATCAGTAGCAGCTCCTTTTGCGGCCATGCACTTTACCGATGAGCTGGTAGAGAAGTTGAAAGACAAGGGCGTGCAGATGCTGCCCATTACGATGCATATCGGCTGGGGAACATTCCGGCCGTGTGAAGTTGAAGATCTGACCAAGCATCGCACTGATTCAGAGAACTATTATATCTCTGAGGAAACTTCGGCCAAGATTAATGAGGCCTTAGAAAGTAAAGATAAAAAGGTGGTTGGTTGCGGTACGACTTCAGTCAGAACTATTGAAACCAGCATCACAGCCAGCGGCATTTCCAAACCTGGAACCGGTTGGACTGACAAATTCATTTTCCCTCCGTATGATTTCAAGATCACGGAAGGTGTTATCACTAATTTCCATCGTCCTGAATCAACAATGTTGATGTTGGGTGCAGCTTTTGCAGGTTATGATTTTCTGATGGAAGCCTATGAAGAAGCTAAAGAAAAAGATTATCGCTTTTTCGCATTTGGTGATTCAGTACTGATTCTCTAAACAGTGACTACCAAGACACTAATAATTCCTGCGGCAGGTTCGGGGAGCCGCATGCAGAAGGAAATCCCCAAACCTTATCTGCAGCTAGCCGGGCGCACGATTTTGGAGCATACCATCAGGCGCTTTTTGCCGCTAAATGGGCTCCGGCAGATCGTCATTGCTACTTCTGAGGAGTATTTGAATACAGCCGAAGAGATTCTAAATAGTTTTGTGCCAGAAGAAATTTCATTTCAGTGTTTAGTGGGGGGTAAAGAACGCCAACACTCTATTTATAATGCACTTAATAAAGTATCAGACTCAGAACTAATTCTTATTCACGACGCGGTTCGACCTTTTGTAAGGTTAAACCATATTGAGGATTGTTGCCGGGCAGCTTCAAAGGTAGGTGCCGCAGTATTAGGTATCCCCGCTAAAGATACGATCAAGCGTATCAATGAAGAGCAGTTAATTGTAGAAACGCCTGACCGAAAATTCTTATGGCAGGCACAGACGCCACAGGTATTTCGCACAGAGCTGATCGTAGAAGCTTATGAAAAGGCAATAAAAGATGATTTTATCGGAACGGATGACGCATCTCTTGTCGAGCGACTAAATCGAAAAGTAAAAATTGTAAGAGGAGAGCAGTCAAATCTTAAAGTTACGTATCCGCTAGATCTTGAGCTGGCAGAATTGTTAATCAGAAAAGAAAAAGAATGAGCAAAATGCGCATCGGATATGGTTATGACGTGCATCGGCTAGTTGAGGACCGCCGGCTGATTTTAGGTGGTGTTGAGATCCCGTTTGAAAAGGGATTGGCAGGTCATTCCGATGCAGATGTTTTGTTACATGCGATCGCTGATGCTCTGCTTGGTGCTTGTGCGCTTGGGGATATCGGACAGCATTTTCCGGACAGCTCTGAAGAGTACGAAAACATCGATAGTCGTATCTTGCTCCGCAATGTAGTTGAACTCATAGCAAAAAAAGGTATTAGCATAATTAATGTGGATGCTACCGTTGTTGCGGAACAGCCAAAGTTGGCTCCTTACATTTCGTCTATACGGGATTGTATTGCAGAGGATTTGGCCGTTGATGTAAGTAGCGTCTCCGTAAAGGCTACTACGTCTGAAGGTCTGGGATTTGAAGGTAAGGAAAAGGGAATTTCGGCCCGAGCAGTTGTTTTGGTAGAGGGACAGTTATGATCGATCAGTTTGTCCAGGAAACCGTCCAGTTTATACATACGTTGCCGCCGATCAGTATTTATCTGGTATTCTTTCTAGTAGCATATATCGAAAATATTATACCGCCCATTCCCGGAGATCTGCTTGTAGCATTTGGGGGGTACCTGGCGGCAGAATCCATTATAGGAATTGTCCCGGTTTTATTGCTTACCACAATTGCTTCAGTTATTGGATTTATGAGCATGTATTGGATTGGAAGTCACTGGGGGAATCTTATAGAGAGGGAAGGTAGTCAGTTTTGGTTATTTCGATTTATTCCTCTCAAATATATCAATACGGCTCGTGAGTGGATGCAGCGGTGGGGTATGGGAGTTGTATTGGCAAATCGGTTTTTGGCCGGCACTCGGTCTGTTATTTCGCTGGCGGCAGGACTCAGCCGTACTCGTATAAGCAGTACGATCATTTATTCAACTATAAGTTCGATTTTATGGAACGGAATATTGCTCGGGTTTGGGTGGATCGTGCACGAAAATTGGAGGATAATAGGAAAATATCTTTCAATTTATGGAAGAGTTATTTTAGGAGGTATTGTTGTAATCATCCTTATTAAGCTGGGAGTACATTATTACAGGATAAAATATACGAGGGAGGAAGGTAATTGACCTCTGTTATGAAAAAAGTTTTTATTATTGATTTGTTATTGACAAAAATGAAAACTGTGCTTAGTTTTGGAGTCTTTCGGCCAAGGGCTGACATGTGCTCGGAACGTCAGTCAGAAACTTGAAAATCAGTCTCGATAAGCCAGCGTAGCTCAGGGGTAGAGCAGCTGTCTTGTAAACAGCCGGTCGTCGGTTCGAATCCGGCCGCTGGCTCACATGGTAAGTCGTGACTCGGTTTGATTTATTTGGCTGAAGCAATTTGACATACTGATATATTCCACGGGGGGATACCAAAGCGGCCAACTGGGGCAGACTGTAAATCTGTTGTCGTGAGACTTCGTAGGTTCGAATCCTACTCTCGCCACGTGTAAGCGAGCGTAGCTCAATTGGTAGAGCGTCACCCTTCCAAGGTGAATGTTGCCGGTTCGATCCCGGTCGCTCGCTCAGCCATGCCGATATAGCTCAGAGGTAGAGCACTTCCATGGTAAGGAAGGGGTCGTCGGTTC
>CAZYOD010000260.1:0-3440 GCA_964648635.1 uncultured Balneolaceae bacterium
GACTCGGGAACCTTGCTGTCCGAGTAGGACTCCGTGGTGAGTTCGTCGATGCGGTAGGCCCGCAGCTTCTCGCCGTAGAACTCCACGTTGTCCTGGTAGAACATCAGGATGGAGTCGTCGCGGACGATGGGCCGACCACCGGGTCGGGCGGCCTCCTCGCGGTCCTCGACGACGGGGTTGTTCGCGTGCGGTTTCCACTCGCCGGTGAGGTCCTCGCTGTGGTAGACGTAGACGTCGGTGTTGTCGACGCCGACGATGTCCCACCAGCGGTCGTTCCAGCGGAACAGCACGTGGTCGGTGATGCCGTGGTCGAACTCGGTGGGGTCGTAGAGGTCGGTGACGTGGGTCCACTCGGTGGGGAACTCCGTCGCCCTGTAGAGTCGCGGCTTCGCGTTCTGCCGGCCCTCCTCCGTGGTCATGTAGAACTCGCCGTTCCACTCGAACACGTAGGGGAAGGAGAGGTGGTAGGGCCGCTGGAGGACGACCTGGTCGTAGCTCCACGTGACGCCGCGGTCGTCGCTCGTCGCGTGGCTGATGAGGCCGCCGTTGTCCGTCGCCACCTCGAAGAACATGTGCCAGTCGTCGTCCTCGGTGACGAACAGGAATGGGTCGGCGACGAAGTTGGCCTGTGCGTCGGTGACGTGCCCGGGCTTCAACACGGGGTTGAGCGCGTCGGGGTCCGGTTTCGGGTCGAGCGGCTCCACGCCCGTCTCCTCGTAGGGGTACGTCGGGATGGTCGCCCCCTCCGGGGCCGGGGACTGGGTCGACTCAGGCGTCCCGGTCGGTGTGGCGGTGCCGTCGTCGGTCGGTGTCTGGTCGTCGGGGGAGAGCGCCTTGCTCGAGCAGCCGGCGATGGCCGCGACGCCGGTGGCCAGACCGCCGAGCAGCGCTCGTCGTCGAACTCCCCGCTGGGAACCGTCCATACCGTCCCGTCTCCCACCAGCCGCATTATTACCGGTCAGCTAAGCCGAACCCGGGGGCGGGAGCGGGGTCCTGAGGATGTGTCCAAGAACCGTACACTTCCAATCGTATACGTTTTATCGAACAAATTTGGGCGGTTAATGGGCCAATTCTGTCACGAAACGGTTTGAAATGCCTCTCAAACCGGACGGTTTAAGTCACACACGTCCTCGTCCTCTCCCACCCATGCAGGAGCGAGCATCCAGCGGTCTGAGTCGGCGGTCCTACCTCGGAATGGTCGGTGCGGCCTCGGGGACGACGATTCTCGCGGGGAGAGCAGGTGGGAGCCACGAGTACGACGAGGTAGTCGACATCGTGGAGGCGGGCGCCGACAACACGGGACAGGAACCGATAGACGACGTGTTCGACGAGCACGCGAACGACGACACGCAGATAGAGTTCCCCGACGGGACGTACAAGGTCAACCAGCTGATACTCTACCAGCTGTCGAACTTCCGGATGGTCGGCAGCGGTGACGCGACGCTGGTCCCCGGCGAGGACTACGTCGAGGAACAGTGGATCGCGGGCGCCGAGACCCGCGACCTGATAATCGAGAACCTCACTATCGACAACACCGCGAGCGGTGTCTCCCCGGAGATAGATATCAGCGCCTACGACGGGCTGGAGTTCAAGGACGTCGTCAAGCGGGGCTACCAGGACGACGGCGGCGTGGCGATCGGCCTCCGCATCCTCTCGTCGGACGGCGAGGGGCTCGTCGAGAACGTCCGGGCACCCGACGGCGGGGCCAGCGTCGGCCTCTACATCGAGTCCGACGGCCCGATGACGGTCCGGAACTGCCAGTTCGAGGAGTTCGCCGACAACGGCGTCTACGCCTCGGCCTCCTCGGCCCCCATCACCGTCGAGGGCGGGTTCTTCCGGAACAACAACATCTCGCAGGTCCGGCTCGGGAGCGCGGGTAGCGTCGTCCGCGGCGCGGAGATGGTCGTCACCAAGCCGGTCAAGTCGGCCCGGCAGGAGTCGGTGAACATGCGTGGGGTCCGCGTCGCGGACGGCCCCGGCCCGGTCACCGTCGACAACTGCGACATCACGATGGCGGGCGGACAGGGCAACGGCGCCATCGTGAACGCCTTCTCCGGGGGGTCGCTCACGGTGCGTGACACCCGGATCCGCGTCGGCGAGTCCTACACCACCGTCGGGTCGGACGGCAGTCGGACGAGCTTCGGCGTCTTCGTCGACGACGCGACGCAGGCCGACCCCGGCACCCGCACGTTCGAGAACGTCTCCATCACCGGCGACGGGCGCTACCGGAGCGCCATGCTCGTCCGTCGCAGCGACAACGACATGCAGGGGCTCTGCATCGACCAGGACGGCGAGGGCCGCGACGGGATCGTCTTCGAGGACTCCACGAACAACACCATCTACGACTCGGTCATCGACGTCCCGGACGAGGAGGTGGTGCTCCGGAACTCCTCGGCGAAGAAGGCGAACATCTCCACCAGCGGCTCCTGTCCGGCTCCGGGTGACTCCACCTCCGGGGCGACGGCGCAGATGCCGGGCGAGGTGGGACGGACGACGTTCGAGCAGACCACCAGTGACGAGTGGCACACGGTCGGGTTCGAGCGGCAGTACGACGACCCGGTCGTCGTCGCTCAACCCCTCTCCTACGAGGGCTACCACCCGTGTCACACCCGCGTCCGCAACGTGGGGGCGAGCGGCTTCGACCTCCAGTTCGAGGAGTGGATGTACCTCGACGGTAACCACCGCGCCGAGAACACGAACTACCTCGCGCTGGAGTCGGGGACCTACTCGAGCGACGGAACGGCCGTGGAGGCGGGCTTCGCCCGGACGAACCACGAGTTCAGCCGAGCGAGCTTCGACCAGACGTTCGACGAGACGCCGGTCGTCCTCGCCCAGTCACAGACGTACGAGGGCTCCGACCCCATCGTCTCTCGGCTGCGCGACGTGAGCCCGAGCGGGTTCGACGTCCTCGTCCAGGAGGAGGAGGGCGAGGAGAACGGCGGGTATCACTTCGAGGAGACGGTCGGCTTCGTCGCCATCGAACCCGGGACTGGCACCCTCGGGGGCCGACCGTTCGAGGTCGACAACTACGGGTACGGGGTCGACGACTCCTGGAGTCGTATCGAGTTCGACCAGTCCTACGACGCCCCCCGGTTCGTGGCCAACCTCCAGACGTTCAACGGGCCGGACACGGCGGCGCTGCGCTACCGGAATCTCACGAGCGAGAGCGTCGAGGTGTTCGTCGAGGAGGAGCAGAGCGCCGACACCGAGACCGACCACATCGTCGAACGGGTCGGCTACGCGGTGTTCGAGGGCGCCTGAGGCCGTTCGGCGACGACCTCCGGTCGCTTACGCTGCTGATAATAAAGCCGCCGGGACCGGAACGACGGGACATGAACCGACGGTCCGTCGGGTGCGCCCCGGCACGTGGGGTGGGCAGGTGAGCGACCGCCTCGACGTGGGGTTCGTCCCGGCGGAGTGTCCGGGCGCCAACGCGACCG
>CAZYOD010000261.1:0-3394 GCA_964648635.1 uncultured Balneolaceae bacterium
TTCTCCGTCGTGAGAGGTAGCAATATAAGCTTTCATTTCTTCGACCATATTCAGACGGTCGGTCTGACCGGGATAGGCAACTGTCGATTCTCCATCGCGGGTAAATTCATACGTATCGGGGGGTGCAATAGAGTTGTTGTCATCATTACCGTTATTGATATCACAGGCTGACATAAGAATAGCCAATAAGAACACAAGTAGTGGGCTTAAGGTCGTGCGAAACATGATTTTATGTTTATTTAAATTAATTCTAGTTAAGAGGGGAGAAGATAAAAACTATATAGACTAGTTCTAAATAAAATTAATCAATTTTTGTGGAGTGCCTAGAAGCCGAATTAGGTATCGTCTCTGTCAGAAAAGATTTGCATAAGCTGATTGAGTACTCCATTGCTAATTAAGGACCATCTTTCATTTCGGCCGAGCGATAAAAACCGCAAAAAATTACGGAGTTCTACCAGCATGTGGGGCGGGTTGGTGACAAGCGTATCGCTGGCAATAATATGATCCCAATCCAGTGGTTTATCGAATGATATGCCGTGCTGCTCCAATGTTTGTTTATAAAGATGAGCAATAAGGCCGTAACCGATAGTTGTGGGATGGATACCGTCGAGGCTGAAGATTCCACCTTTAAAAACTTTACCTGTTTTTTCATCAATTCGCAGGTAATCGGTGCTGAGTTGTGGGTTATCCCGATCAACCAAATGTTTGGTATTGGGATTGTCGAGCATTGCCTGTCGAAAATTCTCAGGATACGGAATACGCCTTTTCTGGCTGAGTCGCCGCCGTGCAATGCCGGTTACATAGCGGTTCAGCGGCACGGTAATCCAGCCGTATTCATCGGCTATTTCTTTGATAATGGCATTATATTCATCCACATGTTGGTCCAGTGAAATCGCTTGATTTTTGGTTAGATGCGGATGTTTATTAGGATCAAAATCAGCATCCCAGATCCAAAAGCGAGTGTAGTAATCAAAATAGCCGGTATGACCTTGACGTGATTTGTCAGCGTTAACTCCACGGGAGACAGGCGGAATGGTAACATAAGGAATGGTTTGGGTGATAATTCGATCGGCACCTATTTGGCTAACCTTTTCGGCCAGTTTGCGAAATTCTCGCTCAAAATGTTCGGGACGATAAACAGTGTAGGAGCGCTCGGACGGAAATTTATCAAGGTCTTCCTCTTCTGAAAGGATGTACTTCAAATCCGAGACGGCACCGATGATATTATTGTGCCCCATCGAAACGATGAGGTTTTCTATTCCGCCATGCTTTTGCAGGTAATTGACGTTATCGAGCTGGGTGTGGTTGCTGAATTTTTTCTTGTAAGAGGGATTCAGTACCAGTCGCGCTGTTACATACATAGCGTGATCGGGAAGCATATCGAAGATAGAATACGTTTCGGGCTGTGTTTCAATATGCTTACGGCTTTTATGTTCGGTAACCATCCAGGCATCGTTCATGGCAAAGCCCCACACCGACTGGTTATGAAAGGGCATCTTGTGTTCCCGTTTTAGCGATTTAGACTTGCCTTCCCAATATCGCTTTACCCGTTTTAGCGTAGAATACAGGTGACTGATGGCCGGCAGATACTCATTCCACTCAATAGAATTACCGAATTCATCCGAGAGTCCCCGGGCTAATACTTCCAGATTAAGGGGAATTCCTGCTTGAGCAGTGAAAAGCGGCTGATTAAAATCAGGTACGGGTTCCCAACACTGGCGTAAGAAGCTGGGAAAATTAAGATCTGTACGGTAGATACCGCCATTTTGAAATCCCTGGCTAACACTGTCCCCGAGAACTACAAGCTTATGTTTTGGAGATGATTTTTTGCGTCGCACTGATTAGAGTAAACTTAGCCGTCCGGCTTTAATTAAGATTAAAGTTCCTGTGAATATGTCGTATCTTAAAGCCATTTATCAAACAGAAAGGTAGTAAAAGGATGAGCAAAATAGAAAATAATCGTCTGGACGAATTTCGTAAGAATCGTGAAGATGCAAACGAGAAAATTATGGATCTCGACCATCTTGGCATCAAAAGATTTTTTAACCTCGACACCAATACCTATAAGGATGGTGCACTGCCTTCAAAAACCAAAGAGTTACTCGGCTTGGTAGCCTCGGCGGTGCTTCGCTGTAATGATTGTATCGATTATCACTTGGAACAGTGTGCCAAAAGCGGTTTTACAAAAGAAGAAATTGTTGATGCCCTGAATGTGGCGCTCGTAGTGGGTGGCAGTATTTTCATTCCGCACATGCGTCATGCTGTGGAAACGCTTGAAATCCTCGAAGATGAAGGCCATCTAAATTAAACCTGTTATTTTGATACGTTACTTTTTTCTCCTCTTTATTCTGACTTTCTTCTTGGCAATGCCATCCAAAGGTCAAATGATGCAGCCTCAAGTTGGGGCTGATTCGCTTTCTCAGGCTCTGGTGCCGGCCGCAGGCTATAGCTCAAATCAAGGTTTTTTGGGCGGCATTATTTACAGCCGTTATGATTACCGCGGGGATCGGGATCCATTTAATAACTATCTGCAATCCAGTGCAATTGTAACGACCAAAGGCTTTGTTGAGGTTGAGGCCCAATATGAGCAGACCCAAGCATTCGGGCGTGAGATCCGCTCGATAGCCGATGTGTATTTCCACCGCTATACCAAGGACTTGTTTTTTGGGATTGGAAATGAGACTTCGTTTACCGACAATCGTTGGAATGATGATTATTATTTCTTTGAATCCATCAGTTTCGGGCTTGATTACCGAATTCGGAAGCCTGTTTATACCCGGGAAAGGCAACAACTTGATGTGCAGGTAGGTGCCAGTACTGAATATCACATTCCATACATACGCCAGCAGCAATCTGCTTTTGCACAACAAACGCCCAATGGCAGCAAGGGTGGATGGGTTAATAATATAAATGGCGGACTGATCTGGGAAAACCGAAACAGTGAGTTTGATCCTTATCGCGGTAACAGGGCAGAGTTGGAACTGCGTTTTGCTCCTGATATAATCAGCAGCTATCCGGTGACCACAGCGCGGCTGGAACTGCGGCAGTATTTTTATCTGTTTAATTGGCTAACGATAGCCAATCGGTTGGAAGCCCGTCATGCCGGTGGCGACGTTCCCTATTGGGAGATGTCCACACTCGGTGATTCGCAAACCTTGCGGGGTTACCCTCTAAACCGGTTTAAGGGGAACAGTTCTGTGGCTTATAATTTTGAGCTGCGTGGATGGGTGCTCAAATTTCCGGAGTTTTACAACCTAAAATTTGGAACACAACTTTTTACGGACGTCGGTCGCGTTTTTACCGGTTCTGATGATTTTAATGACCTGTTTGATGGATATAAACAAACCGTAGGATTTGGTGGGGCTATGTCCATCTTTAATCCCGATTTTATTCT
>CAZYOD010000262.1:0-3388 GCA_964648635.1 uncultured Balneolaceae bacterium
AACAGGATTAAGCCAGGGCTTTCTGATCAGTTTTCGGAGGCTATTGGACCCCGAATTCGGAATTCACAGGAAGAATTAGCCGGCTATGAAAATGAAAAGGCTCAAATTATAGCTAAGAATCCAAATGTTTTGCAAAGAGAAACACTGCCGCCACGTTTGCAATATATTAACGACCAAATTGAGCGGTTAAAGGGGGAAATAAAAGAACTTTCGAATCAGCTCTTTACCGAAAATGATGAGTTTATGGGGTTAGACGGTGAAGATCGCGCACAACGGGTTTCCGATATACAAAGTCGTTTGGTTGAACTGCGGATTGAACAAAATCAATACCGCTCTCGTCGCGATGCGCTTGAACAGCAAAAAACAGAGATGGATGCCAACTTTAATACACTTCCGGAGGGTATGGTTCGGTTGGCAAAATTGCAGAGGGATGTAAGAATCAATGAAGATCTCTTTTTGAATGTTTCACGTCAGCATGCTGATATGTCGATTTGGACACAATCACAGTATGGGTTCGGACGTATCATCGATTCGGGCGATATACCCGATAAACCGGTGAGTCCTAATAAGGTAATTCTTATGATCTTGGGATTAATGCTGGGCGGTCTTTTCTCTGCGGGATTTATCTATGTAAAAGAATCAATGGATAACAGCGTAAAAAGTGTGGACCAATTTAGATCAATGAATATGCATGAGCTCCCTCTTTTTGTAATACCGAGTATTGAGAAAGTTTCAAAAAATGATCAAAAAACGTTCCCCCATAACGGAAGTAAAGTTCCCCAAGAAATGGTTCTGTTTCATGATAAGTTTAGTATTGTTTCTGAATCTATCAGACGACTAAAAAACAACATTATCTATCAGAACGGTGAAAGTCCGCCCAAGACTATTGCTATAACAAGTCCCGAAAAGGGAGACGGAAAATCGACAATTGTAGCAAATTTAGGTGTTGCCTTTGCCGAAGATGGTTTTAAAACCTTAGTGATTGGTGCAGACTTTCGCAGGCCTAAGCTTCAAAAATACTTTGGTATTACTGAAAAAGAAGGGCTTTCAGATTATTTAAATGATGACCTGACTTTCCAAGAGTTGTTGATGCTTATTCAGAATACTGATTATCGGTCACTTAAAATTTTAACTGCAGGCAGCCAAACTCAGAAGCCGGAAATAATCGGAGGCAATACAACCTTTAAACAGTTTCTGACGAGGATGGAAGAAGTCTTTGATGTTATCATTATTGATACACCGCCTTTTGGAATCATCAGTGATTCTATGGCCCTGTTAAAAGAAGCAGAAGCAACACTTGTAGTGGCAAAATACCGAAAAACAAATAGGGGCATGTTTGTCCGAACTATGGAAGAGCTGGAACGCATTCAGGCTAATGTTACAGGCATTGTGTTAAATGATTTTGATCACAAAAAAGAGACGGGTCAATATTACGGAGCCGGCTATTACCAGGTTTTGTATGAAAATTATGAAGCCTATTAATTTTAATTATCTGCAAAACAATTACATAACATGACTATGGACAAAAAATTAGCGTGCGTTATCCTGGTTGCAGTCTGCACTTTGGTGCCTATATTGGCACATGCACAAATGCCGGGAGAACTCAGTGACAGGTATATTCGTGTTGCGGAGGTAGGGGAATTGGCTGATTCAGTTAATGTTTGGGGAGACGTCAGTAGTTCGGGGCGTTATATTATTCCGGAGGGTACAACTTTGCCTGAATTAATTTCATTTAGCTACGGATATGATCAGCTGCGGGGAATGGACTCAAATATTGATTGGGCAAAAACAAAAATTGAAGTAAAAGTATCTCGTTTTAATCAAGAAAGAAAATTGGTAGAGGTTGCTTTATTTAACTATAAATATCATGAACCGGAGCCGGTTGAAATGTTTGAATTTGATCTGCAAAACAATGATATCATAACTCTGCAGGTGCGACGAAAACCGTCTTTTGCAGACTATGTCGGTGTTGTAGCACCGGTTGTCGGCGTTATTGCTACTTCGGTATTACTGATTGAGAACCTCAGAGAATAAGTTGTTAATAAAACAAGCAATTATAACTCTTTAGTTATAATCCACTGAAAACGGTAAAGAAAATATTATATATCCTACCCAAGGGAGATCTGTTTAAGCTAATTGTGCTGTTTTTGCTTATGCTGGTGGCTGCTGCTTTAGAGGTGGCCGGGATTGGGATGATTCCCGCATTTGTAGCAATCATCGCAGATCCTGAGCAGGTATTGTCGATTGAGTGGTTGAAGCCGCTGCTGGTTCAATTGGATATTACTACCTCTCGAGATTTACTTATTTGGGGATCTGCAACGCTTGTATCCGTTTTTATAGTGAAAAGCATCTATATTGTAGCATTTAATTATTATGAGGCTCGATTTATTTACAACCGACGGTACACGATCAGCTCCAGGCTAATGTCCTCCTACATGCAGGCTCCCTACACATTTCATCTGCAAAAAAACACTGCTGAACTGCTTCGGAATATTACACAAGAAGTTAATGTGTTGATTAACATAGTAGTTACAAACATCCTAAAAATGAGCAGGGAAGGAGTGGTGGCTTTATCAATTTTGATTTTTCTTTTTACTGTGGAACCGCTAATCACATTACTGGTGATTTCGCTATCCGGCTTGGGAGCCGGTACGTTTATACTGCTTAACAAGAGAAAGATGAAAGAGTATGGGGAGGAAGAGCAAAAGTGCCGTGCTGAAATGATAAAAGCCGTAAATCAAGGATTGGGCGGAATTAAAGATGCTCGCATACTAAATCGAGAGGAGGAATTTATTAATAAATTTCGGATAGAATCTTTTAAGAGCACTCGCTTGATGGCTTATATAAAATTCATACAGCAAATTCCACGGCCGGTTGTCGAAACCACTGCTGTGCTTGGAATGTTGCTGATTGCAGTACTTTTAGTGTGGCAAGAGCGACCAATGAGCATAATAATTCCTATTCTTACACTTTTTGCAATGGCTACGGTCAGGTTAATGCCTTCAGTGCAGCAGTTAATTTCTATGTACACAAATCTGCGTTATAATATGGTTACGATTGAACCTATTTATAATGACCTCAAAGAGTTAGAAAGAACGAATGCGGAATTTAAAAAAGACCGACAGAGTAACAGACAGCTAGAATTCTCTCGGGATATAGAAATTCATAAAGTTACTTATACTTATCCTGGTGGCGATGAGCAGGCACTTAATAATATTTCTATCACAATCCCAAAGGGAAGAGCTGTGGCTTTTGTTGGGTCTTCAGGAGCCGGAAAGACTACGATGGTAGATCTTATTTTAGGGTTATTAAAACCCGAAGAGGGACATATTCTTATTGATGGTAAAGATGTTCGAAACAACTTATCTGCGTGGCAGAGGAGTATCGG
>CAZYOD010000263.1:0-3337 GCA_964648635.1 uncultured Balneolaceae bacterium
CGGACAGGCTCTCAATCCCGAACATCGATGGACACCTCGTAGAGTCTTGTGCAATACATGGTTTTCTGCGCGACCGAGGGTAATCCGTTCCAGCACTTAACGGTTGTGTCCTCTGAGGGCAAGACTATGTCTCGGTAGGATACCGGTGGTTGTCCGTAAGTTACGGGTAGCTACGGCCGACCGAGATGTCACGGGAACGTCGTCTCTGTGATCGTTCTCGGGGACTGTTCGACCCGTCGCGCGGGCCGTCTCGACCGCGTTCCTGGCGGGCCAGAGTGACCATGTATTGTGTACCGTGCACACGAATCGGCGGGCGAGAAGCCGGCAGGAGCCGTGGTACGCCGACGGGGGAGCGACGACAGCCAGTGCGCGCAGTGACCGGCGAACGGGAACCGTCGGCGGTCGCGGCTCCGTGCATTGTACGGATACTGCACAAACGTTTTAGCCGTCCGAGCGGTAGGGAGAGACGATACAAATGCCCGATTCGATGTCCGAACAACTCCAGCGGGACATGGAGTGCGAGGGGCTACTGGAGTGTTTCCACGGACTCAAACAGCTCGACAGGGAGTGTTTCGAGGAACTGGTCGACGCGGAGACGGCGCTGACCGTCGACGAGGTGGCCGAACGGGTCGACCGCGAACGCTCGACCGCCTACCGTGCCGTCCAGCGGCTGCTGAAGGCGGGGTTCATCCAGAAGGAGCAGGTCAACTACGACCAGGGTGGTTACTACCACGTCTACTACCCCACCGAGGCCGCACAGGTCTCCGGCGAGATGCAGCGGATGCTCAACGACTGGTACGCGAAGATGGGCCAGCTCATCGGCGAGTTCGAGGAGAAGTACGAGGACGCCACCCCGGCCGAACTCCGGACGTGACGCCCACCCGAGTGTCCGGAACGTGAGCTAGGGGTTGCGGTGTCCCCTCGCCACCCACCATTTCTGCACTCCCGGGGCCTGACCGGCCTCAGGGGGCGTTCTGTGCCTGCGTCACGACGATGACCTCCCGGTCCGCACGGTCGGTCACCTCGCGGCCGACGCCGCCGAAGTGGTCGGTGTGTTCCCCGTGTTCGCCGACGACGATGACTGAGGCGTCGATCTGCTCGGCGTAGTCGAGGATCTCCTCCGGCGGCACCCCGTGACAGGTCCGCCCCTCGACGGTCACGCCCGTCCCGCCCGCCAGTTCACGCACCATCGATACGCACTCGTAACCGTGGTCCTCCGCCGCGATGGTCGCCAGCTCGCCCGTCCCGAGCGCCGGCTCCTCGAGTTTCCGGCGGTCGATCACACACAGCACGTGGAGCGTCGCGTCGCGCTCCTTGGCGACACGGATGGCTCGCCGGGCCGCCCGGGTGGCGTACTCACTCCCGTCCGTCGCGAGCAGGACTGTGCTCATAGTCACCGTTCGACACATCGCGACTTAGCCTCGTCGGTAACACGGCCGTTGAGAACGTCCCGAGCGCCTGAAAGAGTAGAACGCGGGATTTCAGTCGGTCGTCTCGACTCGCTCGGTGGGGCGACGGAGCGTACCGTCACCGGGGAGGTGGCCGCCGATGGCGACCATCAGGACGACGAAGACGAGGCCGACGACGCCCGCCAGACGAGAGGCACCGCGTGCCCAGAACCACCACACTGCACGGTTCAGCAGCCGTCGGACGGGTCGCGGTCCCCGACAGGTGTCTCGTCGTCGAGGACACGGTCGAGGCCGAGTCGGCCCAGCGTCTCCGGAGTCGGCAGGCCGTCGGCACTCCACCCGCGCTCGGCGTAGTAGGCGTCGAGCATCGCGTCGAACTGGCCGTCGCCGAGCACCTCGCTGTCCGCGAAGGCCGCCGGGAGCGAGTCGTCACGCCGGTCGAACCCCTCGCGGGCGTTGAACAGGCGAACGAGCGTCCAGACCCGTTCGCCGACGACGTCGAGGTCGTCGACGGGGACACCGACGGCGTCGAGCCACGCGTCGATGGCCAGCGACTCGCCGGCGAAGTCGTCGGCTACGAGACTCCAGCGGAGCGCTCGTGTGTCCTGTGCGGCGACGACGGCCCGGGCGGCCCGTTCGGGACCCCACGGCCCCTCGAACACCTCACGTTCGACCGGGCGGGCGCGGCGGTGACAGCCCCCGCGGTCGCTGGTCGCGTACGCGAGCGCCATGCTCGCCGCCCCGCGCGGGTCGTAGGCGGGCAGGGACATCTCCTTGACCGAGGGGACGAGTCCCTCGCCGCCGAACGTGGCCGCGGCCGCCTCCACACCGTCCGCCAGCGCGTCACCGAGCGCCGACTCCCGGGTCGAGATCTCGCACAGGAGTCGCCGTGCGCCCTCCGGGTCGCCGAACGCCAGGTCCCGGTCGACGAGTCCGGTCTCGGTCGCACGGGCGGCCCACGCCACCGCGTTCCCGCCGTCGATGACGTCCAGGCCGAGGCGGTTGCACCGCTCGCCGAGTTCGGCGACGGCGTCGAACTCGTCGATGCCGAGTCCGGCTCCGAGACTCATCCCGGTGGCACCGCGCGGAACCGTCTCGCCGGCTGCCGTGTCGACCCGGAACCCACCCGGGACGGGGCCGTCGTGCTCGCGGCCCGTCGCCGCCTCGCGGGCCGCCTCGATGCCGACCTCGCTCGTGCCGTCGAACCCCCGTTCCTGCCAGCCTCGCGCCGCGAGAACGCCCGTCTCGTCGGCGAAATCGACGGTCTCCAGCGTCCCCGACGCCGCCAGCCACCGGCCCGTGTCGCTCTCGGCGAACCGTTCGGTCTCCCGGTCGCGGAGCGCGGCGACGGCGTCCGGCACGGGCCGTGGGTCGCCGTGGGCGACGACGGCCTTCAGTCGCTTGGCCCCCATCACGGCCCCGGCGCCCCCACGGCCGGCGTGGTGTTCCGCCTCGTCGGAGGCGATGGTCGCGTAGGCGACCCGGTTCTCCCCGGCCGGCCCGACGCAGGCGACGCTCGCGTCGGGGAAGTGCCGCGCCGTCTCGACGGCGTCACACCCCCAGGTCTCGGCGAGTTCGAGACGCGGGTCGCCGTCCTCGACCTCGACTCGTACGGGTTCGTCGGCCGTCCCGCTGACGAGGAGGCCGAGATGGTCGTCGAGGGCGCCGGCGAGGCGTCGGGCGAACGCGCCGCCGGCGTAGGAGTCGAGGAACGCGCCCGTGAGCGGCGACTTCGTCACCGCCGCGTAGCGCTGCTCGCCGGGCAGGGCGCCCGTGAGTGGCCCGAGGGCGAACAGCAGCGCGTTCCCCGGGCCGAGGGGGTCGGTCCCGGGCGCGAGTTCCTCGTAGAGGTAGCGAGCGCCGAGTCCCTTCCCGCCGAGGTAGCGCCGCCGCCACCCCGCGGGGACCACCTCGGAGTCGACACGCTC
>CAZYOD010000264.1:0-3324 GCA_964648635.1 uncultured Balneolaceae bacterium
GGATTCTCGGGGGAAGCCGGCAACCGGGTGAATTTTCGGACGGCAGTTGGAGTTGTCAGGCAGTGGAATCCCACACCTGCGAAGTCGACGGCATCTCATTTCCCCGACAAATTATTGATCTGAATAACGAAATTTTAGATACCACTTTCGGACTCTCGGTTGATTATCAAAAATTGTCCCCGGCGGTAGGCTACCGGTACATCCGAAATCGAAAAAACGGATTGCGTCTCGAGCGGAAATCCATCCGCAAAAAAACCGTATATCACAACTATGGGCACGGCGGTGCAGGCGTTACGCTGTCGTGGGGATGCGCTTTTGAAATCGCCCAACATATTACCGACCAAAACCCGGAGGAACTCAAATTCTCCGTATTGGAACAAATCAGTGGCTCCGATTTGTTTACATCCTAAAATTACGCTTATGGATAGATATCCCGTCACTTTACGTTACTTGGTTCGGCTGCTTTTTGTTTTTGCTATCGTAGCTGCATTAATTATTACGCGCCAGTTGCTGGTTCCTCTCTTTTTATCCGTGCTGTTCGCCTATCTCTTATATCCTACGGCCGAAAAAATGGAAAATAATGGCATACCCCGCATCGCAACTAACTTTATTTTAATTCTCGGTTTTGTGTCGCTGGTATTGGGACTTGCCTATGGCCTGTCGCTTTTAGCCATCATGTTTACCGATGACTTACCGGCCATCAAAGAAAGAGTGGATACTAATATTACACGATTTCGGTGGGCACTGGGCCGA
Source organism: uncultured Balneolaceae bacterium (assembly GCA_964648635.1). GTDB lineage: Bacteria > Bacteroidota > Rhodothermia > Balneolales > Balneolaceae > Fodinibius. The sequence continues at coordinate 754 of CAZYOD010000264.1, forward strand.
ACCTTTGGAGTTACTGCCGAGCAGCTCGATTCTGTTGTGGAAAGCATTCAGGAATCAGGCCAATATATCTCTCAATTTTTTACCGGCACTGCCAACACCCTGTTAACTATCGGACTTATTCCAGTGTACACTTTTCTGCTTTTATTTTATCGCAATAAGTTCCGCACTTTTATCTCAATGATTGTAAATCCGGAGCATGAAGAAACAGCTCAAAACATAATAAATCAGGCTGCAGAGGTGGTACCGCGTTACCTGAAGGGGCTCTTTGTCGTATTTTTTATTCTTTGCGGATTAAACAGCCTGGGATTTTATATCATCGGCATAAAATACGCACTGCTGCTCGGTATTATTGCCGCAATATTTAACCTTATACCCTACCTGGGAACAGTCATCGGTTACGGTATCGTATTTCTTTTTGTACTGGCTACCCAATCGCCCGGACTCGCATTTGGGGTGTTTATTCAGTTTATTATCGTTCAATTTATCGAGAATAACCTTCTTACTCCCAACATTACGGGTTCCTATGTAGAAATGAATCCGCTTGTAATTATTCTGGCACTTATTTCAGGCGGGATGATCTGGGGACTTGCCGGCATGTTTCTGATTATCCCTTACCTGGCGATGTTTAAAATAGTGTGTGAAAACGTCCCGAAATTACAGCCGGTGGGTTACCTCCTGGGAACCAAGGGAACCGAACGATATTCTATAACGATAAAATCAGTTAAAAAGATATTTGGCTGGGAAACCAAATAGTTTTACTGCTGGATCTGTTTCTCCACACATTCCGGGCAATCCAACCAGTTTTCGGTAGGCATTTTAGGCATAGCTTGTGGACTTTTTCCGCGTTCAAACACCGGGCGATATAATACCTCACCTTTCTGGTGCGATTCTCCACAGCCGTGACAAGAGATTTCATTGTCCAGCTCTTTCGGTGTATATCCCGCGATTATCCAGCCCTCATGACCGGTATGTGCCGCAAGGCTTTCCAAAGCCGCGCGTACTGTTTGCGACTTGTTGTCATTGTAAAATTTAGCTGAAAGTTCCTCGAGAAGTTTCACAGTATCTTCATCCAACGTAAAATTCAGACGTTTCATACTTCGGCTGTTTTGCGATGTTTGGATTGATGGAATCGGAAGTTAAACCAGTGTCCCGCTACAAGGAGTGAACTTCCGGCGATGGTGATGGCAGATTCGCCCCACATCCCAACCCACTCATGCACTATCCAGGCAAGAGCTATAACTATTAAGCCGGAATATAAGAGGCGGGGAATGCGGTTGGGCACATTATCAGCCCTCACCGCAAAATAGACAGTGGGTGCAATCAACAGAAAAAGTAACGGGTGCGTCCAGAAGTGAATTGATTCAGCCACAGGCCATAGCGGCATAAGTGCGATAGCTACCGGAAAGAACAGGCAATGTACTGCACATAAGCCTGATAAACCAATTCCCATGCGGTCCCAAAAAGCTTTTGAAAACAAAAATATAATGTTAGGTAAATATTTTAGTGTGTATCAAAATACACACTAAAATCCTCACCCGCAACCGGATATTACTGACTATTTATCGAGAAGATCTTTTTTCAGTGCATCAACAAGCTCGCTCTTATTCATTGTCTCATAACCGTCGACCTGGGCTTCTTTGGCCTTTTCTGAAAGCTCCTCTTTGGTATAAGTAGCCAACTCTTCAGCTGATTCCACCATATCCTCAGCCGATTTGTTCATCTCTTCTCCCTTTACTTTCGTTTCCTCTTTGACGTTTTCTATTCCCTCTTTTGCCTTTTTTGCGGTGGTATTCATGTATTTTCGGATCTCTTTCATATCCTTAGATATTTCTTTCAGCACCTCATCGCCCTTCTGAGAAATTTTCTTGCGTGTTTTTTCCCCTTTATCAGGTGCAAATAGAATCCCCAATAAGGCACCACTTGCAGCACTGGTTAAAGTAGTCAATAACATTCGTTCTATTTTTCCTCTATTCATAGTTCTGTAATTTTAAGTAATTAATTATGGTTGCTTTATATGAGAAACATGTTTTAATGATTTCTCAAAGCGTTTATTAATTCATCTTTATTCATTTTAGAATAATTTTTTATTCCAACCTCTTTGGCTTTTTTCACAAGATCTTGTTTGTTCCAGTCTTCATACTTGGGACTTTTTCCCCCTTTGACTGAAGCCTCCCGTCCAGAATTAGCGATACGGGCTGCCTTTTCTTTACTCATCCCCTGATCACGCAGTGCTTCGTACTGCTCCGGATTTTTAATTTGACGAGTCCTTTCATCAGGCATGATTTAATAAATTATTTTGGTCTAAGAAAAAAAGCCCAACTGAATTCATCAGCCAGGCTCTGTTCCATAATCTTACTTTCGAACGTGTTCTCTTTGTGATTCCAGTCCGTAATGGTCATAAACTGATTGTATAAATTCGGGACTTGCTTCTCTGGGCCAGTCATTTTTATCAAAGCCAGGAGCATTTTTAAGTTTATCTTTATCTACATCCAGAGTAATTTCTCGATTTTGGCCAGAGAAATTCATAGCCTCGACAGGAACGGCAAAATATTTATCGCCTATTCCCATAAA
>CAZYOD010000265.1:0-3312 GCA_964648635.1 uncultured Balneolaceae bacterium
GACTGACAAGGGCTCGACGTGCGATCGTCTGTCTATTCCAATCTGTCAAAGAACTTGTGAAAAAGTGGTCGCTTCTGCACTAATTAACTTTAGTTTCAAAGCGATGCAATGATAAGCATTTTACTGTTTCTTTCCAAGTATAAAAAGAAAGTATTTTTATTACTTAGAAAAACCGTTGCGCTCTTACCTTAACGCTACCGGAAGGTGCTACTTATTCCTCTTCTGATCTACCCTCTGAGGTGTCTTTTTGTTCCTCTGAAGATGTATTCTTCTTAGCTTCAGGTGAGGAAGTAGTTTTCTTGGATTTACCTGCCCGACGAGTACGTTTCTGCTTTTTACTGTCCTCGGGTTTAATGTCGTTATAATCTACCAACTCAATAACAGCCATTTGGGCATTGTCACCAGAGCGATAGCCTAACTTTACTACCCGGGTATAACCGCCGGGGCGATCCATCGCTTCCTGAGCTACTTCTTCGAAAAGATGAGAAATTGCTTCTTTGTCTTTTAACTTAGAAAAAACCTGCCGGCGATTATGAGGCGTGTCTTCTTTTGCCTTCGTAATCAACGGCTCAACAAATGTACGCAGCTCTTTTGCTTTCGGAACTGTAGTAACAATTCTGTGCTCTTTAATAAGAGCTACAGAAAGCGCAGCTAATGTAGCTTTGCGATGCGATGGCGTTCTACCAAGTTTTCTTCCTTTTTTTAAGTGACGCATTATCTATAATACCTTTATGATTTATCCAAATACTTTGTGACATCCATACCGAAATGAAGATCTTTTCCTTCAATCACTTCAACAAGCTCGGCCAGGGATTTTTTCCCGAAGTTTCGAAATTTCAATAAGTCCTGCTCATCTCGGGCTACGAGTTCTCCAATAGTATTGATATTTGCCGATTTGAGACAGTTGTAAGACCGGACACTCAAATTGAGATCTTCAATACTGGTTTTAAGCAGATTAGCAATTCGCTGCTTCTCTGCATCAACCTCCTCTTCTTCCTGAGTAAAGGGTTCATCAATCTCTTCGGTAATAAATTTCTCAATATGCTCTTTCAATATTTTACCGGCGATGGTAAGCGCTTCTTTAGAATTTATGGAACCATCGGTCGTAATATCCATAACTAATTTTTCATAGTCAGTACGCTGGCCTACCCGAACATTCTCCACATCAAACTGAACCTGTTTGATCGGGGTATAAATCGCATCAATTGGTATAAGGTTTACATCCTCTTCGGTATCTACATCTTGTTCCTCAGCCGGCACATAACCACGGCCGCGTCCAACGTGTAGTTCCATTTCAATTTCTGCATCCCCTGACATTGTTGCAATAAGCAAGTCGGGATTTAACACTTCATAATCCGCTGTTGCTTCCGAAATATCATCGGCTGTAAGTGTTCCTTCACCGGATTTAGATATATGAACAACTCCACTACTTTGCTCAACCTGCTTAAAACGAACTTCTTTTAGGTTAAGAATAATTTCATAAACATCTTCTTTAACCCCTTTAATACTGGAATATTCATGTTCTACACCATTAATTTTAACTGCATTAATAGCAATTCCGGGCAAAGATGATAGCAGAATTCTTCGGAATGAATTACCTATCGTAACTCCGAATCCACGCTCTAAAGGTTGAAGTATAAAAGTACCAAAAGTGTCAGTTGCTTCTTCAACCTCTAAAGTGTCAGGCATTTGTATGCTATAGTTACTCATATCAAAAAAGCGTTATTGAACTAGTTAATTTAAATTACTTAGAGTAAAGCTCTACAATAAGCTGTACGTTAATATTTTCAGGAATCTCTTCCCGCTCCGGAACATTCAAAAACTTACCCTGCATGTCCTTCTTGTCGATTTCAACCCACTTGTATTTACTCGAAGGAGCGTGTTGCAGTGACTCATTAATGATTTCCAAATTTTTAGATTTCGGACGAACACTAACAACGTCTCCAGGCTTTAGCTGGTAAGATGGAATATTTACCACTTCACCATTTACGACAATGTGTTTATGACTAACCAGCTGTCGAGCTTGCCGACGTGTCCTGGCAAAACCAAGGCGATAAACAGTATTGTCTAGCCTACTTTCGAGCAGTTGGAGTAAAATCTCACCTGTTACTCCATCCTTTGCGTTGGCTTTATCAAACAAGTTAGAAAACTGTCGCTCTAACAGGCCATAGGTGTATTTTGCTTTCTGCTTTTCTTCCAGCTGAATAGCATATTCAGATTTTCTCGAATAACGGGATCGTCCGTGCTGTCCCGGACCATAAGGTTTTCGTTCCAGCGCTTTGCTGGGACCAAAAATTGGCTCTCGAAAACGTCTTGCTTTCTTTTGTTTTGGACCTCTGTATCTTGCCATAATTTATTACTAACTAAATTTCTGCGTTAAACTCTTCGTCGTTTAGGTGGTCTGCAACCGTTGTGCGGAATAGGAGTACGGTCTTTGATTGAAGTTACCTCCAATCCGCTCGAAGCCAAAGCACGAACAGCAGCTTCGCGACCTGAACCGGGTCCTTTCACAAAAACCTCAACTCGTCGCAATCCCATTTCATGCGCAGCAGTTGCTGCGGTTTCGGCACTTAACTGTGCTGCATAAGGAGTATTTTTTCTTGACCCCTTAAAACCTTCTTTTCCAGCCGATGACCAAGAGATAGCATTACCATCAGCATCGGTAATAGTCACCAAGACATTGTTAAATGTTGCCTTGATGAAAGCCATCCCATTAGGATCAGAAAGCTGCTTTCGTCGTTTCTTTTTTGCAGATTTTCGTTGTCTCTTTGCCATTTAATCGTCTCGCTATTTTATTTTCTTGGAGCTGTTTTCTTACCAGCAACAGTGCGGCGCTTACCCTTCCGGGTACGTGCATTAGTTTGTGTTCGTTGTCCACGAACAGGCAATCCTTTACGATGGCGATTGCCTCGGTAAGATCCTATTTCAATCAGTCGTCGGATATTTCCATTCACTTCGCTGCGTAATGTACCTTCGACTTTGTACTCATTGTCAATTTTTTGACGGAGCTTGGATACTTGTTCATCAGTCCACTCTTCTATTTTGGTATTCCGATCAATATCCAGCTCATCAAGAATTTCCTGAGCCGTAGATCGTCCTATACCAAAGATATAGGTTAACCCTATTTCACCGCGCTTCTGTTTTGGTAAATCAATTCCAGCAATTCTAGCCATAAAAACTATCCAGATTAATTATCCTTGCCGTTGTTTGTGGCGTGGATTCTTTTTGTTAATTACATATACACGACCATTGCGTCGTACAATTTTGTCGTCAGAACTTCTTTTCTTTACTGAAGATCGAGTTTTCATAATA
>CAZYOD010000266.1:0-3304 GCA_964648635.1 uncultured Balneolaceae bacterium
AAATGATTACAGCGGGAGCCTCTATTATTGATGTGGGGGGCGAATCTACCCGCCCGGGTTCGGATCCGGTTGCCGAGCAAAAAGAGATGGATCGTGTTCTTCCTATCCTTGAGAAAGCGATACCTAAATTTCCCGATACGTTTTTTTCTGTTGATACGACTAAGTACCGCGTTGCCGAGGAAGCCCTGAAGTTGGGCACTCATTTTGTGAATGATATCAGCGGGCTGCAAAAAGAGCCGGAGTTGGCGAATCTGTGTGCCGAATATGATGCAGGCTATATCATGATGCATTCGCAGGGGAATCCAAAAAATATGCAGGATGATCCGACTTATAATGATGTTGTTCGTGATGTTTGTCGCTTTTTTAATCAACAGTTGGAGACGGCCAAAGAGAGGGGAGTACAGAATGTTATTATCGATCCCGGTATCGGATTTGGAAAAACCCAGCAGCACAATCTCGAACTTTTGGCAAACCTCGGGGAGTTTTCAAAGCTTGGGCATCCGATAATGGTTGGAGCATCCCGCAAGTCCATGATCGGTCGAATATTGAATGATCGTCCCGTTGATGATCGTGTGACGGGAACGGTGGGTGTGCACTACCACGCAATGATGCAGGGTGCGAAAATTATTCGGGTCCACGATGTAAAAGAAGCACACGATTCGGTACTGGTCTATAACGCCATAAATAATATCGGCTGACTTTGGGCAACGGTCTCCGAAGATGATATTGGTCGCACCTTGTCATTTTCGATATTAATCTGCGCGGGTGATAAAAAGTTCTTTAAATTATAGTTATATTTATTCAAAGTAGTTCTAGTAAAACGAGGTACCCCGTTGATTCCCATTGGCTTCCTTGAGTTTAGTGTTAAGGACTTTGCTGAAGTCCTGATTATCACCATGGTACTTTTTTATCTGTACCGATGGATACGGGGAACGTTCGCCATTCAGGCAGCAGTAGGGCTTGTTTTTATTATCATCATAAACGCGGCGGTCAGCGCACTCGGCCTCACCACCATCAACTTTATACTCCGGGGTATTTTAGATGTAGGTATTTTGGCCGTATTTATCATCTTCCAGCCCGAAATTCGCAAGCTGCTTTACAGGTTGGGACAGAATACCAACCTTGATCGCTTTTTTGTCCGGTCAAATTCAGATACCATCATCGATGAAGTGATTGATGCGGTGCGAAATATGTCACATTCCCAGACCGGCGCTCTTATCGTTTTTGCACGCTCTTCTTCTTTGCAGGACCTGGTGGATGTGGGAGTTAAACTCGATGCCCGGGTTAACAGTGAGCTGCTACAAACCATTTTTAATAAACACACGCCGCTGCATGATGGTGCTGTGGTGATTCGCAATAACCGGATTGTGGCTGCCAGTTGCTATTTACCGATTTCACAGAATCAAAATATATCTTCCGTTTTTGGGACGCGTCACCGTGCGGCTGTGGGTATTACCGAGACTAATAATGTTTTTGTGGTCGTTGTTTCCGAAGAGACGGGTCGTATTTCTATTGCGCGTAACGGTTCTCTCACCAGCGGACTGACTATCCAAAAACTGCGTAATGAAATGCAGCAGGTACTTGGCGAACAGGATGTCGAAGAGGAAGAAGTTGGATTTTCATCAAAGACACAATCCGAACTGAATTTAAGCTGATTTACCTCTGCTCCATGAAGCATCCACGCTGAACACAGCAGTTAGTCTAGAGAGAATCGAAATACAAATCCAGCAATTGCTGGGCAGCCTTAAAAGAACTCATTTCTCCATTCAGTACTTTCTGCTCAATTTCTTTCTGCTGATATTTTACCGCCTCGTTGCTGTAAAAATGCTCGGTAAGCCGATTTGAAATCGTATCGTACATCCAGTGTTTCGCCTGACGGTTTCTCTTATTCCGGAAATAACCGTTCGCTTTAGTTTTGGAAATGTAATCCAGTATGAGCTCCCAAATTTCAGGAATGCCTTTATTGGTAAGGCCGGAACATGTGGTAACTTGAGGTTTCCAACCTGATTTTGTCTCCGGGTACAAATGCAACGCACTTTTATATTCTCGAACTGCCTGTTTGACCGCTTTATCACTAGCCTCGTCAACTTTGTTGATGGCAATGGTATCTGCCATCTCCATAATACCGCGTTTGATACCCTGAAGCTCATCGCCGGCACCGGCCAGCATCAACAACAGAAAGAAATCAACCATGGAATGCACGGCCGTTTCCGATTGTCCCACACCAACCGTTTCGATGAAAATAGTATCGTAACCGGCCGCTTCGCAGAGGTAAATAGTTTCGCGTGTTTTGCGGGCCACGCCTCCCAGCGAACCGGCTGTTGGCGACGGACGTATAAAAGCATTTGCGCTGGTGGCCAATGTCTCCATCCGTGTTTTATCACCCAGGATACTGCCTTTGGAACGCGTGCTGCTGGGATCGATTGCCAGTACTGCCAGCTTTTTCCCCTGTTCGATAATGTGATTTCCCAGCGACTCGATAAAAGTGCTTTTTCCCACGCCGGGCACTCCGGTAATTCCGATGCGGATAGAGTTGCCCGTATCGGGCAGACAGGCTTCAATAATATCCTGTGCCAGTTCCCGGTGTTTGGCTTTGGTGCTCTCAATCAGCGTGATGGCGCGGCTTAAAATAGTGCGATCTCCGGATTTTATACCTTCTACATACTCATCGAGTGAAATTGATTTACGGCGACCTTTAAATTGGTCGAGTCGTTCGGTATTGATGGAGTTTTTTTGCTCGACGCCATCATTCACCGAAAGGGATGAGTCTTTATTTTTGTTATCAGACAACTTATAAAGGTTTTCTAAGTAGTTGTTTACTTCTGATGATCAATCAGGATCTCCAAAATCTGCTGGGCGGCCAGCGAGATCACCGTACCCGGGCCAAAAATACCGACCACGCCTTTGTCATACAGAAACTCATAATCCTGCTCGGGAACAACCCCGCCTACGATTACCATAATATCATCACGCCCAAGTTTTTTTAGCTCTTCAATAACCTGCGGCACCAGCGTTTTGTGCCCCGCAGCCTGGCTGGAAACTCCTAAAATATGAACGTCATTTTCTACAGCCTGACGAGCGGCCTCCTCCGGCGTCTGGAACAGCGGACCGATATCCACATCAAAACCAAGATCGGCAAAACTGGTAGAAATTACCTTCGCACCACGGTCGTGACCGTCCTGACCCATCTTCGCCACCATGATTCGCGGCCGACGTCCCGCCATCTCCGCAAAGTCATCCGCCAGTTGCTGAGCCTTTTTAAAATTGTCGTCTTTATCTATTTCTGAAGAATACACGCCTGATA
>CAZYOD010000267.1:0-3302 GCA_964648635.1 uncultured Balneolaceae bacterium
TTACTCGGCTTCAAGAAGAAGGTAAGTATGCTTTTAAAGTTGATAAGCATGCTTCTAAAACGGATATCAAACAAGCAATTTTAGAGCGATATCCTGATGTAAAGATCGGCAAAATAAATACGATGATTATGCCGTCTAAGCCTAAAGGTCGCTATACGCAAAGCGGCTATGTTGCAGGCCGAAAGAAAGTTTGGAAAAAAGCAATTGTAACTCTCAAAGAAGGCGAAATAGACTTCTTTAGTGAAATTTAGAAACGAATAGTTCAATGGCTACGAAGAAATCAAAACCAACAACACCCGGTTCTCGACACAGAATTTCTCCTGTGTTTGACGATGTTACCGTAAGCAAGCCTGTAGCTAAAAGGCTTGTTAAAGGGAAGGGACAATCCGGCGGACGTAATAAACAAGGTCGCATGACATCCCGCCATCGTGGCGGCGGTCACAAGCGCCGATATCGTTCTATTGATTTTAAACGAGATAAGGATGATATCCCTGCTAAAGTGCAAACGATCGAGTATGATCCGAATCGTTCTGCCCGAATTGCCCTGGTTGCTTATGCCGACGGTGAAAAACGATACATTATTGCACCGGACAAATTAAAGGTTGGCGATACTATTATTAGCGGTACAAATATTGAACCGGACGTTGGAAACTCTATGCCGATGAAGCATATGCCGCCCGGAACTTTTATTCACAACATTGAAATGCATCCGGGACAAGGAGCTCAACTTTGCCGGAGTGCCGGTACAGTTGCGCAGATGGTTGCAAAGACAGATCGGTATGTTACGGTTAAGCTTCCATCAAGCGAAGTGAGAATGATTCTGGGGAATTGTCGTGCAACGGTAGGATCTACCAGTAATCCCGATCATTTTAATACCTCTATCGGTAAAGCGGGACGTAATCGCTGGAAGGGTAAGCGACCACAAACACGAGGTGTCGCAATGAACCCGGTTGATCACCCAATGGGTGGCGGTGAAGGTAAAGCCTCTGGCGGTCATCCACGTTCTCCGTGGGGACAGTCTTCGAAAGGATTGAAGACCAGAAAACGCAAGAAACTTTCGGATAGATATATCGTCCGAAGTCGAAAAAAGTCTAAAAAGTAATTAGTTATGCCTAGATCGCTTAGAAAAGGACCTTACGTATATTACAAGTTACAGCGTAAGATCGATGCAATGAATGAGAGCGGCAAAAAGAACGTCATTAAGACGTGGTCGCGTAGCTCAATGGTTACGCCTGACTTTGTTGGATTGACGCTGGCCGTTCATAACGGGAAACAATTTATCCCAGTTTATGTCACTGAGGATATGGTAGGTCACAAATTGGGAGAATTTGCCCCAACCAGAACGTTCCGTGGCCACCCATTGAAGTCAAAAGCAACTAGAGAAGCACCGAAGAAACCAGGAATGTAAAGTATTATGGCAGAAGAAAATTTTGAAGCACGAGCTATACAAAAGCATTTGCGCAGAGCACCGCGTAAGGTTCGCTTAGTTTTGGACGCTGTACGCGGAGATCGCGTAGATAAAGCGCTGAAAAAGCTTGAATTCACTAACAAAGGAGCTGCAAAAGATGTTGCAAAGGTAGTTAAATCCGCAGCTGCTAATATTCGTGATAAGTTTCAGGAAGCTCGGCTAGACAACCAGGATCTGTATATCAAAGAAATTTATGCGGATGAAGGAGCGACTCTGAAACGTATCCAACCACGAGCGATGGGACGTGCTAATCAGATACGCAAGCGTACCAGTCACATCACTGTTGTTGTGGCTAAGAAAGAAGAAGAATTAGTTAATTAATAAAAGATAATACCTTGGGACAGAAATCACATCCAGTAGGTTTACGACTCGGTATCATTCGCGGTTGGGATTCCAACTGGTATTCCGAAGAGAATGAGCCTGAAATTTTATACGAAGACACGAAATTACGTGAATATTTGCACACGCGTCTTCAAAACGGAGGGCTATCTCGAGTCATAATTGAACGTACACCAAAACGAATTCTGCTTACGCTAAAAACCAGTCGACCCGGTGTTATTATCGGTAAAGGCGGTGAGCAAATTGAGCTTCTGCGTGAAGAGCTGAAGAAGATCACGAGCAAAGAAGTTCAAATTAATGTAAGCGAAATTAAACGACCCGAAACGGATGCAAGTTTGGTTGCACAAAATATTGCGCAGCAGCTTGAAGCACGAATTTCATTCCGTCGGGCTATGAAGACCGCAATATCCTCTGCTATGCGCATGGGAGCGGAAGGAATCAAGATTCGTTGTGCCGGACGACTTGGCGGCGCTGAAATGGCACGTATTGAACAATACCGCGAAGGACGAGTTCCACTGCACACATTGCGCGCGGATATCGATTATTACAATACTACCTCAAACACCATTTATGGATCAATTGGTGTAACGGTTTGGATTTTCAAAGGTGAGGTTCTCGGTGATATTGAATTAACACCTGGAGATGCTCACACCCAGAAGAAAGACGATTCTCGAGGACGACGTGGCGGAGGGAAACGCCGATCTCGTCGGAGAAAAAGAAATAACTAACACCTAAGAAATTAAGTTATGTTAGAACCAAAAAGTGTAAGACGCCGAAGGCAGCATCGCAGAAGCCTGAAAGGTACGGCTCAGCGTGGTCACACTCTGGCCTATGGCGACTTTGGTCTTAAGGCTATGGAGCCCAAGTACATCACCTCGCGACAGATTGAATCTTGTCGTATTGCAATTGCACGTCAGTTGCAGCGTGATGGTCAAACTTGGATCAGGATATTTCCTGATATGCCTAAAACTAAGCAGCCTGCTGAAACCCGAATGGGAAAAGGTAAAGGTGCAGTTGAGGAGTATGTTGCTGTTGTAAAGCCCGGTAGAATTTTATTTGAGATCGCCGGTGTTCCCGAAGATTTAGCTTGGGAAGCGATGCGACGTGCAGATTATAAACTTCCAATTAAAACGAAATTTATTGTTCGTCGTGACTATGACGGATCTTAATTTCAAGGTATTTTAAACAGAATGAAGGCACACGAACTACGAGAAAAATCAATTGCTGAATTGAAGGCTCGGCTGGACGACGAAAAAGAGGCACTGCAGGATATGAAATTTAATCGTGCAATTGCCGGCCAGCTTGAAAATCCTGCCCGTGTTACTATGACACGTCGCGAGATTGCCCGAATTCATACGATCATTACTGAAAAAGAACAAGAAGAAAGTGCTGGATAACCAAACAATGGCACAACCTGAACGAGTACAACGAAGACAAAGAACAGGTCGCGTAGTTAGCAATAGAATGGATAAGTCCATCACTGTTGCTGTAGACC
>CAZYOD010000268.1:0-3271 GCA_964648635.1 uncultured Balneolaceae bacterium
TTTCTGCCCTCAATGGAGACACGCAGCATGCAAACCGGGTTGCAAAAGTAGCTGAGAAAAAGTTGAAATCTATCTGATTTCAACTGACCTACATGTTTTATAAGGATATAAATCTATAAAAAACAAAAGGATACAACTATCTTATCCTTGCATATATTTTGTTTTCCACCTAAGTTGTACATGTTCTTTTCGATCAATTTCAGAAAATCACTATGAAGTCATGAGAGTCCCTTCCTTACGAAGAGCCGTGGTTACCGGCGGTAGCTCAGGTATTGGAAAGTGCATCGTAAAAAAATTCGTCCGGGCCGGCTTCCAAACTGCGTCATGCGACATCAATGAGTGCAATGACTTGCCGGGCCATTTTTTTTCTGTGGACCTTACTAAGGCCTCCCAAATCAAACGTTTCATTCAAGATGTAAGAGAAACAATAGGATCGCCCGATATTTTAATATGTAACGCGGGACGGGGGATCCACGAAAAGCTTGTAGAGGGAAATCCTGATAGCTGGGAAGAGGTTTTTAAACTCAATGTATTCAGCACCTTTCGGCTGATACGAGCATTCGTCCCCGAAATGGTGAAAAACGGCGGCGGAGATGTGGTTCTCGTCTCTTCGGTTTCTTCCCTCACCACCTATCCCTACGGGGGGATTTATTCCGCAACAAAAGCCGCTGTGGATAAGTTGGCGGAAACACTTCGGCTGGAAATACAACCCGATGTACGCGTTTCCTTAGTACGTCCGGGTATAGTGGATACCGACTTTTTTGATAACATGATTAGTGGTACCCAAACGCCGGAAGATATTGGATGGGGCGCCTTAAATCCCGAAAAAATAGCCGAAACTGTACTTTTTGTTGTTTCTCAACCCGGCGATGTTATGCTAAATGAAATTGTAATACGCCCGATTGCACAACCTCTGTAATGTTAAATAAAAGAGACTATTCACATGAGAAAGAAAATTTTAATTATAGGAGGAGCGGGATTCATCGGATCGCATCTGGCCGATGAACTTCTTGAAAATGGTTATGAAGTAAGTGTTTTAGATAATCTGCTGGAGCAGGTACACGGACAGGAGCAAAATCGGCCGGTTTACCTCAACAAGGAAGTAGAGCTAATAAAAGGAGACGTGCGCAACAAAGCGGCGGTCTCAGAAGCACTGGATGGGGTGGATGCCGTTTACCATTTTGCGGCGCGTGTGGGAGTTGGTCAGAGCATGTATAAAATCAAGGATTACACTGAAACCAATAACGTAGGTACTGCTGTACTGATGGAAGCTCTTACCGAAAATCCGGTTGAACGCCTGATTGTAGCTTCAAGCATGAGCATTTACGGAGAAGGATTGTACCGGAAGTCTGATTCTAAAAAATTCCACCAGGCGGAGCGAAGTCGCGATCAGCTTAAGCAGGGAGAATGGGAACCCAAAGATGAGGTTGGCAACCCGTTAACCCCCATAGCCACCCCCGAAACAAAGCTTCCCTCGCTAGCCTCAGTGTATGCTCTGTCCAAATTTGACCAGGAGCGGTTGGCTCTAATTACAGCACAAGCTTATGATTTTTCTGCGGTAGCTCTGCGATTTTTCAATGTTTACGGCTCCCGACAGGCGCTTTCAAACCCTTACACAGGGGTGTTGGCTATTTTCAGCTCACGGTACCTGAATGATAAGCCTCCGTTGATTTTCGAAGATGGATTGCAGCAGAGGGATTTTGTCCATGTTAAAGATGTCGCCCGTGCCTGCCGGCTGGCTCTAGAAGTCCCCGAAGCCGCAAACAAGGTGTTTAATATCGGGAGCGGCAAAGCCTATACCATTTTAGAGATCGCTCGCATGATCGGGAAAACACTTAAAAAAACTGAGATCCGACCGGAAATTACCGGCCAGTATCGGGTAGGAGATATCCGCCACTGTTTTGCTGATATATCCAAAGCCAAATCCGTACTCGGCTACATTCCCAAAGTATCAATGCAGGAAGGAATGACCGAACTGGTCGAATGGCTTGTGGGACAAACAGCCGAAGATCATGTTACACAAGCCAAGGAAGAGTTAGCGGCGAGGGGACTTACGGTCTAATCGACCTGTCTGATTGCTCTTTCTTCATGGAACAACTGCAGAAGCAGGGTAGTTAACAACAAACAAATAACCGTCAGTAGTTACGGTTATTCTTCATCACAAGAGAATATTACTTGATATGCTATGAAATCTCGAGAACGAAAAAAACCGATAGTTGGCGTCCTTGAATGGTTTCACTTAAATGACAGGGAGCACGTAAAAAAAGCACTGCAGCAATTAAGAGAGATAGGGATAAAAGAGTTGCGAACCGGCGTATCTTGGGCAGACTACCATACCGAAGAAGGAAGAGAATGGATGGAATGGCTGATCCCTACGCTCGCGAAACAGGTTCGTATTCTGCCGTGCCTGCTCTACACACCTCCCTCTATCGGTTTGGAACCCAAAACTTCGTCCCCTCCGGCCAAACCCGACTATTATGTAGATTTTACCGACGAAATTTTGCGAAAGTACGGAAAACATTTTGAGTGGGTTGAGCTTTGGAACGAACCTAACAATACCAGCGAGTATAATTTTACCCTGGATCAAGACTGGAGCATTTTCAGTACTTTCATCGGTGATGCGGCTGAAAAAGCAGCTGAGCACGGAAAAAAAGTACTGCTCGGAGGAATGAGTCCCATTGATCCCGGCTGGCTGCGACACATGTATAACATCGGACTGATGGATTCTATTGATGCCGTAGGTATTCACGGTTTCCCCGGCACTTTCGACACGCAGTGGAATGGCTGGGACAATGTCGTCCGGCAAATACAGGAAGTAATCGACCACTACGGAGGTCACCAAAAGATCTGGATTACAGAAGCCGGCTACTCGACCTGGCAGCAGAATGAAAAGCAGCAACTAAAAGAATTTACTTGCCTGCTAAAAGCACCCGCCGAACGGGTTTACTGGTACTGTCTTAATGATTTAGATCCCCACAAACCCACGGTCGATGGTTTTCATATCGACGAACGGGAGTATCATTTCGGGATGGTTACTCAAACCGGCACCAGCAAGCTGCTCTATCGACTTTTGAAAGATTATGGAATCAAGCAGCTGAACAGATTTAAGTGGATTACCAACGATCAACATAAAAATTCTGAGCAAAAAAGCATTCTGATTACCGGCGGGGCCGGTTTTATCGGCACTAATCTTGCACACCGTCTGCTGAATAACGGCAATCGAGTTACTATCCTGGACAGCTTACACCGACCGGGAGTCGAAACTAATCTT
>CAZYOD010000269.1:0-3257 GCA_964648635.1 uncultured Balneolaceae bacterium
TGTGATCAATATATTTTTCATGTTAACTAGGTCATTTTAAATTATACATGATCATTTTTTTATTTCCCTTACCAACATAAAAGCCTCTGCATTTTTTATCCCTACGGTAGATCCCCTAAAATTCGACACTAATTCTATACCCCGGAGTGACCGCGAGTGTGGAAATTCTTTGATTTGACTATCATAACATTTAAAAGCTTCAAGTTTTGAGTCAAGGTACTTTTCTATATCCTCAAAGACGGTTGGAATAAAAACCTCATCCCCAAAAGGAGGCGCCCATTCTGTTTCAGAAAGTGTTTCATAAGCAAAAATAGTCTTTACCGGACAATCATTAATTGGTCTGGCAGCTACCAAGGCTGCTTCATAGGTGATTCGGTGGTCTTTATGAATATCACCCCGGTGTGGGATATATAAAGTTGTTATACCATACTCTGTAATTATTTCATTTATTTTGAGCGAAAGTTTATAAGACGGAATACTATCAAGTCGCGGGGCTGGAAAATCCAAAAAAAAGGTTTTGGTAACACCCAGCAACTTATGTGCCTTAAGTGCTTCAGAGCGTACTTTCTTAGTTCCTTCCTCTGGAAAAATCTCAGGTGCTCCCAAATTTCCATTTGTTACAATTGCAACATATACCGGCTTATCCTCAGAAATATATTTTGCCATTACTCCGCCACACCCTAATATCTCATCATCACAATGGGGGGCTAAAACTAATACTTTCTCTTTCATTTGATTGCTTTTTCAATATTAACATGGGAATTCATACATGAGTAAAATTTCTGTCCTACTTTTAATTCTTCAAAAGAAATACCTCGAATATCTTGTAGCCAGACCAAGCCGTTTCCCGCCTGAACCAATGCCCCTTTTACAGGATCCTTTTTCAAAATTCTTCCGGTCACACCAATATATTTTAATGATTTTTCTGTTGATGCTTTATCTACTATAATTTTTTTATCCTTAATAAAAGAAAATGCGCCCGGCAACGGCTCTGAAACTGCCCTTATCAACCGTACTATTTCTTCCGCAGAACTCTGCCAATTAATCAATCCATCTTCGGGATTTCGCTTACCCAGAAAGGTCGCTTTCGAATGATCTTGTTTAACAGGATGCAAATTGCCCGCTTTCATTTCCGGAAGCAGTTGATCCAGACAGCAGTCAATTTTATCCGTAATTTTATCAATTACATCCACCGCATAATCATCTTCATCTACTTCAAATTCCTTCTGGACTAAAATCGGACCGTCATCCATTCCCTCTCCGATCAAAAAAAAGGTAGACGCACCCGGAGCTTTGCCTAGTATAAGCCAGGCGACAGCTCCTCGTCCCCTTCCTTCGGGGAGTTTGGTGGGATGAAACCCAATACATCCTTTAGCAGGAAGGCTCAACAAAGGTTCTCTGATTAGCTGTGATAATCCTACGACAAACAGGTAATCAGGCCTGCACTTTTCCGTAAATTCTATAACCTTATCAGAGTTAATTTTTTGGAAATACAGGAAATCGGTTTTCCCTTCGTCGATATATTTTCTTAAGTCATTATACCCGCTTACAAATTTGGAACGAGTAGGTTCCAGCCCGAGAACACCTACTACATCCATATTGTGTTCATAAAGCTTTTCGAGTGTTTTTCGACTGCTGTTTACACTTCCAGCCAACATAATTCTGGGTTTTTCAACTGAGCTCATGCTGTTTCCTTTAGTTTTAAAGGACGATTTACAAATTCTTCTTCCCCTTTAAAAAGAATCAATATTGTTCTCAGGATAATTTTCATATCGTTCACAAATGATACGTTATTAACATACTTTAAATCATATTCATAGCGCTCATCCCAACTAATATGAATATTGCCGCTAACCTGGGCAAGACCTGTCAGACCCGGGCGTATTGAATATCTTTTTTTCTGCCGCTGACTCATTTCTTGCAGCTGAGCCCTAATGCTTGGCCGAGGACCAACCAGAGACATCTCTCCCTTTAAAACATTCCATAACTGCGGCAATTCATCAATTTTAAACCTCCTGAGGTGATAACCTACTTCTGTAACTCCCTCTGTTTTACCAACTACTTTTTTAACCTCTCTTTTTTTATCAGTCATCGTACGAAATTTAAAAACTTCAAACTCTCGGAGCCCTTTCCCTATCCTTTTTTGAACAAAAAAAACGGGCCCTTTTGAATCCAACTTAATCAACAATGCTATGATCAAAAAAAAGGGTAACAAAATTAACAGCAGAAAAAAAGAAACAACAAGATCAATTAATCTTTTAAAATACCGTACATACAGACTTGCTCCCTCATTCATATTTTTCCAACACGGCTTTTAGTCCCTTTTTTACCGGTAATTGCCACAGTAGCTTGCACCAATCGTGATTTCCTTCAATCAATCCCGGTCCCTTTTCAGTTATAACGACATCCCAACCAATCGAACGGTTTTGCGGATACCGTTTTGCCGCTTTTTTTACCATTTCAATGGTCTCTTTCCAAAATGGTATCTGGAAACCTGGGATCCTTACATTGGTAATGGGATGAAATTCTTGCTCACCTTTGGTGATATCGCTATAAACTCCTGGACCACTTAATTTCCCAGTCAATTCATCAATTGGCGCAGCTAAATTTCCTGCTGCTAAATTATCGACGTGCGAGTCAACAGAAATTCGCAATCTACATCCCAAAATCTCAACCTCATCTTGCTCATTAAGTTGTGTGAATATCCTCACTGTATTAACAGCGGACGGAGAAAGACGATTCAATTCCGAGTGTTGAACCACAAACTCCTCAACTAAATCATACTTTCCATCCTTCATATATTTAACAAGGCTTTGCTCATCAAACTCATCACAGCTTTTAACTACCACTTCCTCTCCACACTTTCCATCGGCCGACTTCAACACTAGTTTTCCGGCAGGATTAGAGAGTATAGACTTTGCAAGCCCGTGCTTATTTTTTAAATCCTCAATATCGGCAACTTTATGGATCATAAAATCACCATAATGCTTATAAAAAAGTGTTTTATTATCAAGGATATTGCGTTTACCTCGGGGATTCATTTTTAGTTGGTACTCATACATATGACCGGTTCCCGCCCAAGCCTCACGCTCTTTTGGGGAAAGGTTGTAGAAATGAAACTGAAAGTATTCTAAAGGTGAGATATTGTACGCAAAAACAGATTTTAAAGTATCAGATATAATCGCGAAGGTAGATTTGCCGGTATATTTTTTTGCATGCTTTAAAAAGAGCAGAAATTTTTCTCTATCTAACTGCTT
>CAZYOD010000270.1:0-3232 GCA_964648635.1 uncultured Balneolaceae bacterium
GAGTCATTGTTTAACAGCTTGGTACACGGTCATTGGAGGAACATTGCGCCACTCCCACTTGGTTTTAACATTACCGAAAGTTTCCCGAAGCGGCTCTTTAAGGTGTCCTGATGTTTGGTAAGCCAGGAACTTCCCACCATCTCTCAACAATTTATAACTCTGTTCGAGAACCGATTTTTTGGCAACATCATCCAAGAAAGAAAACGGAATCCCCGAAATAATAAAGTCTGTTTTACCAATCACTTCTTCGGGTAGCAAATTATTAACGTGCTCTACGCTTTTATCAAAAAATGAAACCCGGGGATCGTCTATCCGCTGCAGTTTTCCAAACAAAATCTGATTGGTTTCGAAAAGGAAAAGCTTGGAACCCTTCGTCATATTTCGCAGCAGGTATCTTGAAAAAACTCCCGCTCCGGCACCGTATTCAACAACTGTGATATCTTTTTTAAAATCAATGGGTTGACACACATGCCGGACACAAAATCTTGACGTCGGCGTTACAGAGGCTACATCTTTATCCTTAAAAAAACTTTTTAGATATGCTAAAGTACTCATTTAGTTGTTCATTAGTGGAACGCGTAACACAGATCCGTCGATTTTACTGTGTTCTATCTTTAATCCAGTTCATTTTCCAGTTGTTCAATTTGATCGCGAATACGCGCCGCCTCTTCAAATTCCATATTCTGCGCGGCCGTATACATCGAGTCTCTAAGATACTCTAAAAATTCTTCTTTGTTCTCAAAGGTAACCTCATTCATTGCGGGATTCGCTTTATATTTGATGCCTTCGTCCGCAACTTTTACCACCTCGAGGGCTTCGCCGTCAATCTCCTCATCCTCCAGATCGAAATCACGGTTGGATATCAGCGCCGGATCAACCAGCGGTTTCAGCTCCTTCTCGATCGTCTGCGGAGTAATACCGTGCTCTTCGTTATATTCTTTCTGGATTTGCCGACGACGTTTGGTCTCTTCAATAACTGTCCGCATACTGTCGGTAATTTTATCCCCATACAGAATGGCCTTTCCCTCTACATTACGTGCTGCGCGCCCGATAATCTGAAACAGCGAAGTCTCCGAACGCAAAAATCCTTCTTTATCTGCATCCAGGATCGCAACCAGACTGAGTTCCGGAATATCAATTCCCTCACGGAGCAGGTTAATGCCCACCAGCACATCGAAATCGCCGCGCCGATATTTATACAGTACCTCCACGCGCTCCATCGCACTAAGCTCGCTGTGCATATAGGCCGCGGAAATCCCCACACTTTTCAAGTATTCGCTGAGCTCTTCACTCAGTCGTTTGGTCAGCGTAATACAAAGCACGCGATGTCCTTTTTCTATCCGCTTCTGAATTTCTTCCAGCAGATCATCAATCTGATTCTCTACTGGGCGCACTTCAATTTCGGGCTCCATCAGTCCGGTCGGACGCACAATCTGCTCAACAACCACGCCTTCGCTTTGCTCAAGCTCATAGTCGCTGGGGGTCGCACTCACAAAAATTGCCTGGTTGATTATTCCCTCCCATTCCTCAAACGTCAACGGTCGGTTATCCATTGCAGACGGTAGTCGAAAACCGTGTTCCACCAGCTCGACCTTTCGCGACCGGTCGCCGCCGTACATTGCCGATATCTGCGGTACGGTCTGATGGCTCTCATCGACAACCAGCAAGAAATCATCCGGAAAATAATCAAACAGACAGTAGGGCCTTTCGCCCGGCTTGCGGTTGCTCAAATAGCGCGAATAATTTTCAATCCCAGAGCAGTAACCGATCTCCTGCATCATCTCAATATCAAAAAGCGTGCGCTGTTCCAGCCGTTTAGCTTCCAAATGCTTACCCTCATCAGTAAGCGTACCAATTCGCCAGTTAAGCTCATCTCTGATCTGGTCAATAGCCTCTTCCAACCGACTCTGGGTTGTCACATAATGCGAGGCGGGGTAGATGCGAAATTCCTGCACCGTATCCTTTACGTTCCCTGTGTCGGGATCCACAACTTCCATCTTCTCGATTTCATCGCCCCAGAACGAAATCCGCAATCCATCCTCGGCATAGGCAGGATACAGATCCACTACATCGCCCCGCACCCGAAAGGTGCCTCGGCTGAATTCACGGTCGTTACGCGTATAGTGCAAGTCCACCAGATCATACAGCAGCTTGTTTCTGGGGATTTCATTGCCGGTCTTCAAAGTGATAATCAACTTCTCATATTCCGACGGCGAACCGATGCCGTAGATACAGCTCACAGATGAGACAATAATAACATCGCGCTGTCCGGATAACAGCGAACTCGTGGCCCGGAGACGAAGGCGTTGAATCTCATCATTAATCGAGAGATCTTTTTCGATATACTTATCTTGAGAAGAGAGATAAGCCTCGGGCTGATAGTAATCGTAATAGGAAATGAAAAATTCCACGCGGTTATTGGGGAAAAAATCGCTAAGCTCACGATAAAGTTGCGCAGCCAGTGTTTTATTATGACTCATCACCAGCGTGGGACGCTCAACCTGATCGATAACATCTGCTACGGTACGCGTTTTTCCGGAACCCGTAATGCCAAGTAGCGTCTGAAATTTGTCGCCGTTTTCAATTCCCTGTACCAGCTCTTCAATAGCTTGAGGCTGATCGCCCGCGGGCGGCCAGGGAGATTGTAAATCAAAATGGGACATACATGATTTTATTTTTGAACCTCCCGGGGCTTTCACAAGGGGTAGTACGTATTGCAGCTATCACCTGTTAAACCCCCCGGGGTTTTAATATTTTACTTACATCATAGTAAAACAAAACTAGCGCAGAATCATTCTGTAAAGATCTTATATTTTTAGCGTAATTAACAGCAAAGCTTTAGTTTAAATTCATTATTCGCCTTTCATGTCAGCTGAATTTATTTCAGGATCGATAAATGATTATTTTAGCCAACGTAAGATGTGCTGAACAAGTTATGCACGGCATGAGAAAAAAGAATTGAACACTATCAGACTTTTATGACCCCCAAAGAAAAGAAACTTAATCCTCAACGCAATCGCATCGACGAAATTGATTCAAAACTATTGGATTTGCTGTCGGAGCGGCGACAAATTGTACACGAAGTCATTAATAAAAAAATTCAAAATCAGCTTCCGATTTTTGCCCCCAAGCGGGAGGATGAAAAGACAAAGAAATTTCGCCAAATGGCAGCCGACCGCAATCTCGATCCCAACTGGGCAGAGGACTTCCTGCGTATGATCATGGCCTCCTC
>CAZYOD010000271.1:0-3229 GCA_964648635.1 uncultured Balneolaceae bacterium
ACCTGTTGTACATAAGCGTTAATTCGTTGATTGATCTGACTGTCAACCATCTCATCAGAAACGACAATAGAATCTCGCTTGGCCTGATCCAGCATCACATAACGATCTATCGTATTTTCCAGGACAGTGTACCAAATTTCTTCGCTGAAAGAGATTTGCTGGTCTCGTTGTTGCTGAATCTGCATCATATATTGCTGAACCTGCTGGTCAACTTCAGATTTTAAGATGATATGATCGTTGACAACAGCTACAATTTGATCCAGCTTTTTTTCAGAAGAGGTCTGTTGTGCGTGTGAGAGCAGTGGTGTTGTAATTAGTGAAACAATAAAAAAGAGCAGTAAGTATGCTTTATTCATTCTCTGAGTTGTTTGCAAGGGTATCTTGAACCGTGTTTTTTTGATTAGACTTAGTAGGTAGAACGTTAAAAGTCTTTACTTCATTATTCGAACGTGCCTTAAGATAAAGATTCTTTACATAGGAACTGAAATTACGCCGCCTCTTATTTAAAATCATCCATTCCTTGATCTGTTCCATCAGCCAATCCAAATCGGGCTGATTGCCTTTTTCTCGTTTATCTATCAGCTGTACAAAATGATAAATACCATTGACACGCTGGATCGGTGAAATTTCGCTCTGCCCAATAATATTTAAATACCGATGCATGATGTCGATGTCAACAGCTGCCATCGACATTGGCCAATATTGGTCAGACTCTTTAAGTACCATTTCAGGGTTGATGGCATAATCTCTTGCAACTTGAGGCCATGGGGTTCCCCCCAAAAGATCCTGTCGTGCCGATCGGGCAGCTCCTAGTGTTTTTGTTCTCATATGCCTGAACTGTACAAAATCTTCTTCCAGCACAAACTGTTCCTTATTCGCTTGATAATAGGAACGAACTTCATCTGCTGATACCTTAGTTTCTTCTTCATGGGATCCTACAATAAAATCCTTTAATGCCTGTCGGAGGATTTCGCTGCGTGCTTTTTGTAGTTTTTCTTCCACTTCTTTTTTTCGATTTAATCCCAGTCGGTTGGCTTCTTGCAACAACAGCTGCTGTCGTATCCAGTCTTCACGATATTGTTGTAAAGCTCCGACGCTATCTTCCCGGAGTACAAATTCCGGAATATCTTTCGTGGCCTGCTGCAGGGTTAAATACTGATTTCCTACCCGTGCCAAAGCATTTTCAGCTGGATCGGGTGCCGACTTTTGACATGAAAAGAACAGAATCCCAAAAACAAAAGTGGCAAATAAGTTGAAACGAAAATTCATCATGGTAAATTAGAATAACATGCCTGCGATAGTTGCGGTCATTAAATTTGCGAGCGTCCCCGCAAGAACGGCCTTAAGACCAAACTGTGCCAATTCTGATTTTCTACTAGGCGCTAGTCCGCCGATGCCTCCGATTTGTATAGCAATAGAAGAAAAATTAGCAAAACCGCAGAGGGCAAAAGTTGCCATTCTGATGGTTTTATCTCCGATAATCCCATTGCTGACCATCTCAGAAAGCTGGAGATAAGCTACAAATTCGTTGAGAACGACCTTAGTACCGAGCAGTGATCCCATATTAACCGCATCGGCCCACGGCACACCTACAATCCAAGCAATGGGGGCAATGATCCATCCCAAAAGTGTTTCAATACGCAAGCTTTCTTGCGGGATTAATGAGTTAATGCCGGTAAAATCACCAAAGCTCTCAAGAAAGTAATTCCCCATTGCCAGTAAAGCAATGAAAGCCAATAACATAGCTCCTACATTTGCTGCTAGTTTTAAGCCCGTTCCGGCTCCGGTTGCCGCTGCATCTATTCCATTGGCATCTTGTTGTTCAACCTGCATATTTACGTCGCCTTTTGTAACAGGTTCATCAACTTCGGGGTACATTATTTTTGCAATTACGAGCGCAGCGGGCGCCGCCATAAGACTTGCCCCAAGCAATTGTTCGGCAAACATAAGGCGTCCTACATCCAGGGCTACATCGTGGGCTTGGGCGTATGAATTACCCAGCATTTGCACATAAGCAGCCATCACGCCGCCGGCAATGGTGGCCATACCGCCCGTCATCACGGCCAACAACTCAGACTTTGTCATTTTTTTGATGTAAGGTTCTATGACAAGTGGAGCCTCTGTTTGACCAACAAAAATATTTGAGATTACAGAAAGAGATTCAGCGCCGGATGTTCCCATTAATTTCTGCATCCCTTTGGCCATATATTTTACGATTCGCTGCAGAATACCGTAATGGTATAGAATGGCCGTTAATGAGGCGAAGAAAATAATCGTCGGTAAGACCTGAAAAGCAAAAAAGTTGCCCATACTGCCATCCATGCCAGGGCTCTTGGCTAAATCGCCAAAGATAAATTCTGCGCCTTCGGTGGTAAAATCGAGCACAACAACAAAGAAGGAGGAGACCCAGCTGAAAAAGTCTTTCGGCCAGCCAAGCGGTCCCCAATAGGTTTCCATAATACGGCCTTTAAGAATAAAAACAGCCAGTACAAATTGGATACCCAGACCTGTGGCTACGAGCCGCCAGTCGATATCTTTTTTATTCTTGCTGAACAGAACAGCAATGGCGACGATAGCTGCCATTCCGATCATACCCCGAAAAATGTCAATCATGATTCGCTTTCTTCTTTCGTATTATCTTGTGTTTGAATTGGTGTAATTGTTTTTCCTCGTCTTTTATCCACAGGAGGGCGGTAGCAGTGACGGGCACGTGGTTCATAGGCGTCTGTTTCTCCAACTAAAACCCGATCCGTACTTTCAACTACACGTTGTGAGTAATGTGCCATTGTACCGCTTTCGGCACAGATAGCATGGAGCTTCGTTACATATTCGGCAATTGCCAGCATCTGGGGCATAGGGTCGAAAGGACGGCCCTCGAAATCCATATCTAAGCCGGCAACAATAACACGTTTCCCGTCATTAGCGAGCGTGTTGGCAACTTGTATTAACTGCTGATCAAAAAACTGCGCTTCATCTATGCAAACGACCTGTGCTTCTCCAGTCAATAATACAATTTGGTCGGCAGTATCAACAACTAAGCCGGGCAGAGAATTTTTATTGTGGGAAACAACGTCCTCCTCGTCATATCGATTATCCACTTTCGGTTTTACAATGACAACCTTTTGCCCGGCAATATGCGCTCGTTTAGCGCGACGTATAAGCTCTTCCGTTTTGCCGCTGAACATTCCACCACAAACAACTTCAATCCATCCAACTTTTTGTGGTACAA
>CAZYOD010000272.1:0-3218 GCA_964648635.1 uncultured Balneolaceae bacterium
GGGAGCTTTATCACGTGCCGCAATCGCATCGCCAACAAGGCTCGATTTTTTAGCATGCTTAATGGCATAAAATAAATACCACGCAATACCCACTAAGATAATTCCCATTCCAACTACCATAACGATGGGACGCATTTGGATGACAATCACCAGGCACGAAATGGCTCCAACGATCGGGATCGTTGGATATGCCCAGTTGGGAATTTTAAAATCCGGGTTGTAGTCTTCGGGCTGGGCGCGGCGCATTACAATAACAGCAACATGCACCATCATATACGTAACCAGGAAGGAGAAACTGGCTACATCGGCCAGGGTTTCGAGTCCCACACCAAAAGCGATAAGTCCAAGAATAACCGCTCCGGTAATGAGAATGGCCCGGAAGGGCGTTCGATATTGAGAGTGAATTTTATTGAGCCAGCTCGATAGAATTTTATCGCGTCCCATAGCGAAATTTACCCGGGCTGCAGAAAGAATAGAAGCATTAGCACTGGATACTGTTGCCAGTACCGCTCCCACCACCATCATCAGAGCGCCGATGCTGCCAAGATATTCTTCAGCTACATCAGCGACGGGGATATATGATTCGGCTAATTCAGGAATTGGCAATACGCCCGTGGATACGAGCATCACAAAAACATAAAAAAGCGTGGGGGTAAGCACCGAGGCAATCATCGAAAGGGGTAGGTTGCGACCCGGGTTTTTGATCTCTTCGGCGCTGGTGGCAATCACCTCAAATCCCACAAAACTTACATAAACGGTAGCCGCGGTGGCTGCAACGGCTCCCCATCCATTAGGATTGAAAGGTTGAAAAACCTCCCAGTCGATATTAAAAACACCAAAAGAAAGAAAAACGAGGATACATCCGATAAGAAGAATGACAATAATATTCTGAAAGGCCCCTACCTCTTTTACGCCTCGGTAATTAATGCCAATCAGTGCTGCTGCCATTACTAATGCGGAGCCTGCAACAGGAATATTTCCATAGAAAAACGTTAAATATTGGCCAAAGCCAAGCATATAAAATGCAGTGGCGAACATCAGTCCGCCCCACATGCTCCACCCAACAATGGATCCGAAGAAGCCGCCCATCGCACGGTTTACATAGTAATAACTGCCCCCGGCTTTCGGCATTCCGGTAGCAAGTTCTGAGAGCGAAAGGGCGGTAAGCAATGAGACAAATCCCCCGATAAGAAAGGAGATCATTCCCGCCGGACCGGCATTTTCGGCGACAATCCCCGGCAGTACAAAAATGCCGGCTCCAATCATGGTACCAACGCCAATGGTATATGCTTCCAAAAAGCCGAGATCACGCGCCAATTCTTGATTACCCTGGGAATCTGCCATAATCTAAAACTGCTTAGCATTTAAAAGACGCACAAAGGTACAAATTTATGTTAGATTCACCATAAGTAGAAAGAAAATATTTGGGTTGAAGGAAAAGGCTGAGTTTCCGTACATTTCATGACGAGCTGAGTAACGGTTTTTGACCGTTTGGCAGTCGGCAGCAAGGGAATCGTATGATGGCTGGAGCCCGACGGTTAAGGATAGTGTAGATAGAAAATGGTGTTTAAATCCCTCCGTACTTGTAACTTATAAGTCTACCCCTGGTTTTAAAAGAAGTTTTATTTAACATGAACATTTTCGCAGTAATTATTTTAGCTACGCTGGCAATTGATTTCACATTGAATCTTGTCAGTGATTATTTGAACCTGAAATCTCTTGATAAGGGATTGCCCGAAGAGTTTAGCGATGTGTATGATGAGGAGACCTACGAAAGGTCCCAGCGCTATACCAAAGAGCGAACAAAGTTTGGAATTTTAACCTCGGTCTTTAACCTGGCGCTGTTACTGGTATTCTGGTTCGCCGGTGGATTTCAATGGTTGGATGAGATCGTTCGCAGCTGGGAGCTTGGTGTCATCTGGACCGGCTTGGTATATATCGGGATTTTGATTCTTGCCAAGCAACTGCTGTCTCTCCCCTTCAGCATCTATTCCACGTTTGTGATCGAGGAGAAATACGGCTTCAACAAAACCACGGCGAAGACATTTACGTTAGATCTAGTTAAAGGATTAGGGTTAAGTATCCTGTTAGGGGGACCGTTACTGGCGGGCATCCTGGCTTTTTTTATCTTTATCGATCAATATGCGTGGCTGTACGCCTGGGGAACAGTGACGGCCTTTACGCTCATTATTCAGTTCATCGCCCCCACGTGGATTATGCCCATCTTCAACGATTTTGAACCGCTCGGCGAAACTGATTTGCGACAGAAAATTCGCGACTATGCCGACAAGGTTAATTTTGCGATGGAGGGCGTGTATGTAATGGATGGTTCTAAACGCAGCAGCAAGTCGAATGCCTTTTTTACGGGATTCGGAAAAAACAAACGAATTGCACTTTACGATACACTAATTGATAATCATGAAGAGGATGAACTGGTGGCAGTACTGGCCCACGAGATTGGTCATTATAAAAAGAAGCACATCATCAAAAACATGGGGATAAGTATTGCTCAAACGGGTATCATGTTCTTTTTACTGTCGATATTTTTGAACTCCGAGGGATTATTCGAGGCGTTCTACATGGAGCAGATGTCCGTCTATGCCGGGCTTATTTTCTTCGGGATGCTCTATGCGCCTATCGACATGATCGTCTCGATCTTCATGCAAATACTGTCGCGCAAATACGAGTTCGAGGCTGACGAATTTGCATCCACCACTTATAAAAAAGAGCCGATGATTTCAGCATTAAAAAAACTCTCTAAAGATAATCTCTCGAATTTGACCCCGCACCCATTTTATGTGTTTTTGAATTATTCCCATCCGCCGGTACTCGAACGCATTAATGTAATCAGAGCCACAGATACACACTGATAACAACGGACAAAATCTTTATTCATAATTATCTTGTTCAGCAGCAGAGCAACGGAAGGAGGTAAAACCCTATCTGTCATCTCGACCGCAGGGAGAGATCTTTGTTTCTATTAATGATTAGTTAACATAGATTTCTCTCTTCGCTACACTTCGTTCGAAATGACATGAAATCAAATTCTGCCAACCCGGAGATCATCTTTATAATTAAGAAACTCCCAGTCAGGATTTACACTATTAATCAATGCTTCTTTTTTCTCGCGTCGCCATTTCTTTAATTCCTTTTCCCGCTCTATGGCTTGCTGAGCTGTTTTATAAGCTTCATAATAAATCAACTTGTAGCAATAGTAG
>CAZYOD010000273.1:0-2529 GCA_964648635.1 uncultured Balneolaceae bacterium
TCAATTGATGCTTTTTCACCGCCGTTGGGTTCTAAAACGCCCCACTTATTTTTCTCCAAAATCTCATAAGATTTTAAACGAATATGCGTAAGCGTTCCATTTTTAAAATTTGTGACGGGGACTATCACATTTTTTTCGGAACGAATCATCTTTTTGATGAGGCCGTGGGTATTAACCTCACCGCGATCATTCATTGAGATATAAGAGTGTATATTTTTTGCTTTTTTGAACACCCTAAGTTGTTCCAGCTTTTCAATAATAGCAGCCGAGGAAGTACGATATTCATTCTCGGATATATTTTGTCGCTGCTCTAAAAACTGTTGTCTCAGTTCTTGTTTTTGCTGTTGAATATCCAAAATTACAGGTAGATCAATTTATGGTGATCAAAATGGTCGTCTTCCTCAAGAGTGTTTAGCAACTTATCCCAGATATCTATACCATATTTATTCATATAAAAGATGCTTGCAATCACACGTTCTTGTAAGCCGTCTCCGGGGAACAGGTTTTCTTTTATTCTGCGAATTCTATTCAGCTGCGTTTTATCCTGCTTTTTAACAGCCCGATATACTTTTCCCTTCAATTTATTCAATTCATTGAAGTATGTCGCCATGGCTTTACCTGCGGCACCTTCAAGGGTCGGATCGATTTCTGCAATCTCTTTTTTCTTAGGATCCGAAAGCTGCTCAATATTCTTTTTCCAATCGTTAAAGATGGCCTCAATATTGTGCTGTTCCGTGCGATCTACATAATCCGATTCCAAATCTTCAATACGATTGGCGTATTCATGAAGCTCAAACGGCAGTTCCTTGAAAATTCGATCGATGGCGGGTTCAATAATGGTAGCACTAAGACGCGGGAAAATTACGGGCATTGTTAAGTCAAAGCAGGAATACATGGTTTTCATCTGTCCGTAATAAGCCGTTTCTCCGGGTCCTGCCACATAACCGATAGTGGGCAAAAATGCGTCCTGTAAGATAGGACGCAGAAAAACATTCGGAGAAAATTTTTCCGGTGAACTTTCAATCTCATCAACCAGCTGAGCGGTTTCCCACTCTACCCCGGCATCGGTTTTCCACCCATTGCCGTTACGACTTATTTTAGTCCGACCGCTTTTGTTATTCAAATAAAAAAGGTTGGAATCATAAAGCGTAACCTGCTCGTGATATTTTTGGCCAATTTTGTGACTCTGATTCTCTAAATTTCGACGAATTTCATTTGCTTCAACAATTGATTGTTTCAAAAAATTACCGGTGGCCTTTTTTATTGTGGGATGATTACTCCCTGCCATAACCAATCCATGCTTGGAAAATAATTGGCTCATGAATCCCCCGAAGGCTTCAAAGAACGTTTTACCGGGGGCATAAAATCTATCGATCAGCTCCCAAAGCTCATCAGAAAAATCGGTATTGTATAAAGACTCCTGCAGATCTTTACGCAACTGGTTTACTTCTTGCGGCAAAGATATTTCTGCAACCGTAGGCAAGTGGTTATTCTTAGGCGGTAGTGCTATAGATTGAACTTCTTCATCCTTAAGAATAGACAGGCTACGCACTTCTTCATAATCGTGATCTTCATCGGCCAGCCAAAAAATGGGAATTACCGGTCGATCATGTTTTCGCTCTAATCTATCTGCCAGATGGATTACGCTAATGGTCTTCAACATTGTGTATAAAGGACCGCCATATACTCCCAATTGCTGCCCGGTAACAATGGTAAGTGCGTCTTCATCAGCCAGTCGGTCGATATTTTTTTTTGCAGCTTGATCGATATCAAACTGCTGATTGAATGAAGTTAAAATATCAACGGTTTTACGCCGGTCTCCGGAGAATTGAAAGTTTTTTATCTGCCGCGCAATGGCATCTTCATCGAAGGGATTGGCCTCGTAAAAATCACTTAACTGCTGAAAATCACGAACATAAGTTTTAAAAAGTTTTGAGAATGGAAGGTGCTCGAAAGAATAATCTGTGAGTTGCAATGCCCCTAGCCTTTTAATTTTTGAATTTCATCCCGGAGCCGTGCCGCCTTTTCATAGTTCTCAGTATCAATTGCCGTTTGAAGTTCATTCTCAAGCTTTTCGAGCTTACTTAACTCTTTAGGTTGCTCCTGAGATTCCGTAGCTGCTGTCAAATTGCCCTGATCACCTTCCGAAACAATACCGGCTTCTTCAAGGATTTCGCCGGCAACATATATTGAGGCGTCGAACCTAACGGCAAGAGCAATAGCATCACTTGGTCGCGCATCCTGCTCTCCTTTTTCTCCGTTATTTTCGTAAATAATCTTCGCATAAAAAGTACCTTCGCTCAAATCATTAATAAATACTTGATTTACGCTGGCTCCAAAATTTTGAATCATATTTTTGAGAAGATCGTGCGTCATAGGCCGCGGCGGCTTAATATGCTCAAGCTCCAGTGCAATAGCCTGTGCTTCGAATGTTCCTATAATTATTGGAAGTCGTCGATTTCCTTCAACTTCATTTAAAATTAACGCATATGCTCCGCCACTACTCGGGCTCGTCGAAAGCCCTAATAT
>CAZYOD010000273.1:2539-3211 GCA_964648635.1 uncultured Balneolaceae bacterium
CCAATGGTATAAATCTTTTGAGTAATAATTAAAATTGACAAGATTAAATTTACTGATTTTTACGGTACCCGTAAACTTGGAACTATTTAAAATAAACGGAATTTTCCATCCAAATGTTTGATAAATGAATGAGAATTAGTAGAACATTTATGCAAAATAAAAACGTTTCGCCCAAAATTAATTCCATTGAATGGGGGCAAGTTATTACTGACGAAGGCAACAAATATAAGGATGTAAAGCTATATCCTAACGGTTCCCGGGCCTGGGACTGGAATGAAACCGGCACGCATCACCAACCGGGCATACAACCGGCAGATGTGCAGGAGTTACTGGATAATGGAGCAGAAGTTATTGTTTTATCTCGAGGCTTCAACAAGAAACTACAGGTCTGCGATGAAACCAAAGATTTGCTGAATGAAAAAGGGATCGATTTTTACATCTTAGAAACAGGAAAGGCTGCTGAAAAATACAATGAACTAAGCGGTAATTTTGCAGCGGGTGCTTTAATTCACTCTACCTGTTAGCATATTTGGAACACTTTGCTATCGTATATTTATAAAGGAAGTGAGGAGTTTTATGGATAAAGGAGACTCGAGATTGCGAAGAGATAAAATATAAAAAGGGAATCAACGGCCGTGGTTGATCGCGGAAGAAAACACGGAAAACACAAAA
>CAZYOD010000274.1:0-3206 GCA_964648635.1 uncultured Balneolaceae bacterium
AAAATGACGGAATATCACGTCAGCTGGCCCGCTACATTTACGAAACAACCGAAACTTATATGCCGGAAATGGATCCCATGCTCATTTACAGGCTGGATCGTTTTGGACGCGGCGGACATCATCGTCCGTTTAATGAAGCCGGATTTGCAGGAGTAAGGATTATGGAAGCCCATGAAAACTATAATCAGCAGCACCAGGATATTCGAACCGAAGATGGCATTGACTATGGGGATGTGATTGAACACGTTAATTTCGATTATGCCAAGAAGTTGACGGCTGTGAATGCTGTTGCGATGGCTTCGTT
This sequence comes from uncultured Balneolaceae bacterium, assembly GCA_964648635.1. Classification (GTDB taxonomy): domain Bacteria; phylum Bacteroidota; class Rhodothermia; order Balneolales; family Balneolaceae; genus Fodinibius. The sequence continues at coordinate 305 of CAZYOD010000274.1, forward strand.
GGCAAAAGCACCACCTAAGCCTCAAAACGTGGAAATCGGAGGTGCTGTTCAGCCATCTGCTACACTTCGGTGGGAAAAACCGGATAGTGATTTGATTAAGGGATACAAAATTTATTGGCGTTCGACTACGAATCCTCTCTGGGAAAATTCACGCTATGTTGGAGATGTAAGTGAGTTTACTTTAGATGGGATTGTAATTGACAACTATCTCTTTGGCGTTTCCGCTGTGGGAGAAAACGGTCATGAAAGTGTCGTTTCTTATCCTTCGGGATTGATAAGAGATTAAAACTACTTCCATCGGATGGCTGAATTTGCCATCCGGCGGATAGTTAGGAAATACAGCAGGATTGAAGTTGTAATCACCACCCAAAAAAGAAAACTATGAAGAAGTATATTTTCTCTGTTCTGATAGTGTTAGCCGCATTGACTTATTGCGATCAGGCCGTGGCCCAATCAGAGCACTTTACGCTTGAAAATGTGTTTGATCTGGAATATGTCTCTAGTCCACAGATTTCGCCTGACGGTCAACAGGTTGTATATCAGCGGAACTTTATGGATATCATGAAAGATCAAAGCCGTTCAAATTTATGGATCGTAAATACCGATGGCAGTCGTCATCGTCCGCTGACCTCCGGTAATAATAACAACTTTTCTCCGCAGTGGTCGCCCAGCGGCGATCGGCTGCTATACGCATCTACACAGAGTGGTTCGAGCGAGCTTTATATCCGCTGGATGGATACCGGTGAAAGTGCCAAAATTACAAATCTGACGCAGTCGCCGAGCTCAATTACATGGTCGCCCAATGGAGAACAAATAGCGTTTACCATGTTTGTGCCCCGAGATGAAAAACCGCTGGTTTCGCTGCCCGACAAGCCAAAGGGAGCAGATTGGGCCGAGCCCGCAAATGTTATTGATGATCTGGAATATCGCCGAGACGGTGCTTCCGGGTTCGTAAAAGAGGGATTCCGCCACGTATTTGTAATGCCCGCTGAAGGAGGAACGCCGCGACAAATTACCAGCGGTGATTATAATCACAGTTCACCTGAATGGACTGCCGACGGTGAGCATTTGATTATTTCATCAAACAGAAAAGAAGATTGGAAGTACGACCAACGGGATACTGAGCTTTATAAAATCTCGGTTGATGAGGGCAAGCTGGTACAGCTTACTGATCGGAATGGTCCGGATTACGGCCCCGTTGTTTCCCCCGATGGCAAAAAGATCGCGTATCTTGGCTACGACGACAATATGGATAGCTTTCAGCTTAGTAATGTATATGTGATGGATTCCGACGGTTCAAACAAAAGGTCTTTGACTGATGGTTTTGATCGAAGTGTAAGTAATATACAATGGGCTGAAAATGGTGAAGGGCTCTATTTACAGTATGATGACCAAGGGAATGGGAAAGTAGGTTTTATAGCTATAAACAGTGAGAAAGTAGAAAAATTGGCTGATGACCGAGGCGGAACCACGCTGGGGCGTCCTTATGGAAGTGGATCTTATTCGGTTTCTTCTAATGGTGCTTTTGCCTATACCTATGCAACGCCTGAACATCCTGCGGACGTGGCTGTGGGTAGTAGAAATGGCAACATGAAGCGGCTTACACATGTGAACGAAGATCTCTTTGGTCATAAAACGCTGGGTGATGTTGAAGAGGTCTGGTATGAGTCATCGTACGACGGAAAGCAAATTCAGGGGTGGATTATTAAGCCGCCGAATTTTGATCCCGATAAAAAATATCCGCTGATACTTGAAATTCATGGCGGCCCGCATACCAACTACGGCGATCGTTTCACGGCCGAGCTACAGCTGATGGCGGCTGAAGGTTATGTAGTAATGTATATCAATCCGCGTGGGAGTACGAGCTATGGTAAGGAGTTTGGTAATTATATCAATAAAAATTATCCGAGCGAAGACCATGACGATTTAATGTCCGGAGTGGATGCTGTGATAGATAAGGGATATGTGGATGCAGATAGTCTTTATATTACCGGCGGAAGCGGCGGTGGCGTACTTACTGCCTGGGCTATCGGTAAAACGGATCGTTTTAACGCAGCCGTAGTGGCTAAGCCGGTGATCAACTGGTACAGCTTTGTGCTGACTTCAGATGGTTCTTCCTACCATAAGTATTGGTTCCCCGGTTATCCATGGGAGAATCTGGAACACTATATGGAGCGGTCACCGATTTCGCTTGTGGGTAACGTCACAACACCGACTATGCTGTTGACTGGCGAAGAGGATTACCGCACGCCTATGTCGGAAACCGAACAGTATTATTCGGCCTTGCAAATGCAAAAGGTAGAGTCGGTAATGGTTCGCATTCCCGGTTCGGGTCATGGCATAGCCAGCCGCCCCAGTAACCTAATGAGCAAGGTGGCCCATATTATTGAATGGTTTGATACTCACTGATTAGAATTGCTGTGATAGAGAACTTCCACCAATTAATTAAATACCCTCTGTTAAATATTTAGCAGAGGGTATTTTTATAAAAAGCCGGTCCTATTAGGTGGTGTCATTTTTCTTTGCTTACATCTGTAACTGTAATGAACCGAGATCTTGAGGATAGGATAGAAAGAAGTCGGTAAGCATTAAAATCTAATGTCGGCATTGAGCTTAGGTATGGAGTTACTTGGATGCGGGGCATGCACGGTCGTATGTTGCTACTGAATTCCAAAGTAACTCTAGGTACGAATAGGAAAATGCTTTAACTGTCAGGGATGTCAGTTGAGCCTCAGATGATTACTGTATCACACACCGATTACAGTTTAAACGTAGGCTTAGTAAGGTAGGTTGGTAAAAGAGGTAAAAGGATGAAATAAAAAAGGCGACCCCTCTGTGGGATCGCCTTTTTTAAATTATCTGAGATCAGCTAACCTTAGTTATTCTGTGGTTTCTGATCGAA
>CAZYOD010000275.1:0-3195 GCA_964648635.1 uncultured Balneolaceae bacterium
TGACCGGACCCGATGGAAACGCAAGAATTACGACCTGCACAATATTCTGGGATTTTATGCCTCTCTCGTTGCGCTGGTTGTTGCCATCACCGGATTAAGTATTGCCTTCCCGTGGTTTTCTGAAGGGGTACATGCACTGACGGGAGGCGAAAAGCAGACTCAGTTTACCCTGCCCCAAAACATTAGTGAAAAAGGAGAAGGAGATAACTCTGGTAAGCCCATCGACGTTATCTGGAAACAAATTATGCGGGAATATCCGCAGGCTTCGAGTGTGGAGATGCATTATCCGCCAACAGAGGATTACGCGATTTATGCGTACATGAAGTTTTCAGAAGGGACCTACTGGGATTCCGATTTTCGATATTTTGATGCAAAGACGCTCGAAGAAATTGAACCGGATCATATTTATGGCAAGCTCGAAAAGGCTTCTGTTGCTGATAATATTCAGCGGATGAATTATGACATTCATGTGGGTGCCATAGGTGGTATTGCCGGTAAAATAATCGTGTTTCTGAGTAGCTTAATCGTAGGCAGCTTGCCGGTGACTGGTTTTGTCATCTGGTGGGGTCGGCGCAAAAGAAAGTCAAAAAATATTACGGAAGAAACACCTCAGCATTCTCAAGTTAATACTGCAGCCTAGTGCAAAAGTTAACTTTCTTTAGTATCCAGCATATAAAGAGCCCTTGCCCCGTGTATGGTTTTTTGTGTGAATAGTAGAATGAGACCCGCTCCTATGATTAGCCCCACTACATCAAAAGCTGTGAAGGCAGCCCCTTGAAGCGTAAAAAGATAAGGATTCCAAAAGATGGCAATTGAGTTAATGATGATAAAGAGGATCCGAAATTCTGTAGGACCCAGCTTGCCATGGGAAAGCAAAAATTCCTGCCGGGTATAAGCTACAATGTGGACGTACACATTCATCAGGCAATAGGCCAAGGCTACAAATAGGGCAGTTTCCATTAAAAGAAGTGGCGAAAAACCCATTGCAATGGCGACTATCAGGATTGTCCATACATCGCAAATATGATCAATAAAATAGCCGTAGCGTTCTCGTTCATTACCGCGAAAACGAGCCAATGTGCCATCCAGACTATCTCCGTACCAATGCAGCACTAATCCTAAATTGCACAATAATAACCACCAAATGGAATGGTGTGTCAGCAGGTAACCGATACCGATTAGAACCGACGCCAGCATCCCGAGGGCAGTCATGTGATCAGAATTTATCCAGCCAGGCGTTGCTTGGGCTAATTGGTGCAGTATTCGTTTTTCGTAGCTTTGAGTCCAGGAATGATTAATTCGTTTTGCCTTTTCTGATGCTTTCATAGTAAACGTTATTTAAAGATCTGAGATGCCAGTCTAGGCTCAGTATTAAATATATAAGCGTCGTTTGTAATATACTTCAGAAGGGGAGCAATAAACATCCCCACAATATCTGAAATAATGTAATGCACGCCGTAATATTCGGTTAAAATCCATAAAATGCCCAATCGAATGATAAAATCTATAGCAGCAGTGAAAATGTTATATCGGATAAAGAGTGTAAGAAAATCTCGGACGGTAAAAGCGACCCGATCGTTCCAGGTCCAGAAGTAATACCAAACGAAATTATGAATAATGGCAACTTCAATGGCCAGGGCACCACTAACCAGTAGGGGCCAGCTCAGCACATCATAGCAAAGCCACAAGACCGCCAAATTTACTCCCGTACCAATCCAGCCAATAAATTGAAATGACAAAATGCGTTTTAGCAGATTCATGCGCTATTAAGGACTAGGAATGAAATTATAGATTGAAAATAAAAAGGGATATACGAAGATTATAAGAAATAATAGTTTCACTGAGGACATATATGCAATTTACTAAAATCAAAGAAACGAGTTTGTATGTTGAAGAATTAGACCGAACGGAATCTTTTTATAAGGATAAGCTGGACTTGGAAGTGATTTCCAAGGTTGAGGGGCGACATATTTTTTTCAAGGCGGGATCATCGGTACTGTTATGTTTTATTGCAGATACTACGAAGAATGATAAAAAGGTTTCTCATTTTGGAAAGGGGGAGATGCATATAGCGTTTGAGGTGCCCCAAGACGACTATGAAACTGCAAAATCGTGGATTCAATCAAAGGGAATAGCGATTGAGCACGAGCAGAAATGGAGCGACGACTTTTTTTCTTTTTACTTTAGGGATCCGGACGGTCATTCTCTGGAAATTGTACCCACAGGAATGTGGGATAGGTAACGTTTATTAATCTGCCTGATCATAAAAGTAATAATTTGTGAATTCGGTTCGCATAAATGCCGCTAATATGTAAGTTAGTGGGCAACGATGAGGATGTTGTAATTCAGAATTACATTTTAATAAAACTTTAGGGTTATGAAACGTTATTTACTTTTCTTACTAATTTTATTCTTTGGCTATTCCGCCCAGGCTCAAGACCTGACGATCGATCCGCAAATGTATGATATTATTGACTCGGTGAGTGCCGATCGGCTGGAATCAGATATTCGTACCTTGGCGGGATTTGGGACACGCCATACCATGTCTGATACAACCTCTTCGGAGCGTGGGATTGGAGCCGCCCGCCGGTGGATAAAGGCGGAGTTTGAAGAAATAAGTGAAGCTTGTGGTGGCTGCCTCGAAGTGCATGAGCAGCGAACGCTGGTGGAGGGAGATCCCGACAGCCGAATCGATGAGGATACGTGGGTCGTAAATGTGTATGCGGTGCTGAAAGGACAAACACATCCCAATCGCTATGTGATTATGAGCGGTGATATCGACAGTCGCGCCTCAGATGTGATGAATGAAGAAATTGACGCACCGGGTGCCAATGATAACGCCTCAGGGATGGCCGGAGCCATTGAACTGGCCAGGGTGTTATCCGATTACGAATTTGAAAACAGTATCATATTGGCTGGTCTTTCGGGCGAAGAACAAGGTCTGTACGGCGGACGTTTTATGGCAGAGATGGCCAAAGAAGAAGGCTGGGAGATTATCGGAGTGTTGAATAATGACATGATTGGAAATATCGAAGGCGTTGACGGTGTGATTGACAACCGCAGCTTCCGAATTTTTTCCGAACCCTATTCTGCACAGGCTACTGAGCGAGAGCTGCAAATGAAACGGTTTTACGGTGGCGAAAATGACGGAATATCACGTCAGCTGGCCCGCTACATTTACGAAACAACCGAAAC